>NZ_NQYG01000013.1:0-139334 GCF_002878485.1 Pseudomonas sp. AD21 | reverse complement strand
TCGTTCCCACGCTCCGCGTGGGAATGCAGCCCGTGACGCTCCGCGTCACTGGACGCAGAGCGTCCCTTGAGGCATTCCCACGCAGAGCGTGGGAACGATCGTGCGGTATCCGCAAAATCAATAGAACTTCTGACTTCGCGCCAACCTCATAGCTAACAAGCCCCTCCATTCTGGTAACGACATGGATCTTGTTATCGCCCGCCCCGAAGGTTTGTACTGCCCTGCCGGGGATTTCTATATTGACCCGTGGCGCCCGGTCGAGCGCTCGGTGATCACCCATGCCCACGGCGATCACGCCCGTAGCGGCAACCAGCACTACCTTGCCAGCAGCGCCAGCGAAGGGATCTTGCGCGCCCGCCTCGGCCAGGACATCCATCTGCAAACCCTCGCCTACGGTCAGCGTCTGACTCATCATGGGGTGACCCTGAGTTTCCACCCTGCCGGGCATGTGCTCGGTTCGGCTCAGGTGCGCCTGGAATACGGCGGTGAAGTCTGGGTCGCGTCCGGCGACTACAAGATCGAACCCGATGGCACCTGCGCGCCGTTTGAACCGGTGCGCTGCCACACCTTCATCACCGAATCGACCTTCGGCCTGCCGATCTACCGCTGGCAGCCGCAGGCGCAGGTGTTCAGCGAGATCAATCAGTGGTGGCAGGCGAACATCGCCGCCGGCAAGGCCAGCGTGCTGTTCTGCTATTCATTCGGCAAAGCCCAGCGGATTCTGCATGGCATTGACCCCAGCCTCGGGCCGATCCTCAGCCATGGCGCGGTCGAACCGCTGAACCGGGTCTACCGCGAGGCCGGGGTGTACCTGCCGCCGACGATCTACGCCGGCGATGTGAAGAAGTCCGACCCGATCATGCGTCAGGCACTGGTCATCGCCCCGCCCTCGGCCGGTGGCAGCACCTGGATGCGCCGTTTTGGTGACTACAGCGACGCTTTCGCCAGCGGCTGGATGCGCCTGCGTGGTACCCGCCGACGGCGTGGCGTGGATCGCGGCTTCGTGCTGTCGGATCACGCCGACTGGCCCGGCCTGCTCTGGGCCATCAACCAGACCGGCGCCGAGCGGGTGATGGTCACGCACGGCTCGATCGGCGTGCTGGTGCGTCATCTGCGCGAACAAGGTCTGGACGCGCACGGTTTCAACACCGAATACGGCGACGACGAAGAGGAAAGCATTGGCGCCGAGCCGGTTATCGCCGAGGTACAAGCATGAAAGCCTTCGCCGAGTTGTACGCCGAACTCGACGCCACCACGTCGAGCAACGCCAAACTGACGGCCATGCAAAACTACTTCGCCCAGGCGGCACCGCAGGACGCGGCGTGGGCGGTGTACTTTCTGTCCGGCGGGCGCCCACGGCAACTGGTGCCGGTGCGTACCCTGCGCGAGTTGGCCGTCGAGGCCTCGGGGCTCGAACCGTGGCTGTTCGAGGAGAGTTACCAGGCGGTCGGCGATCTGGCGGAAACCATTTCGCTGGTGCTACCGGAAAACCCGCACAGCTCCGAGGCGGGCCTGGCCGAATGGATCGAAGACAAGCTGCTGCCGTTGCGCGGTGAAACCCCGGAATACCTCGCCCGCCACTTGCCAACGCTGTGGGCGCAACTGGATCGGCCGAGCCTGATGCTGTGCATCAAGTTGATCACCGGCAGCTTTCGCGTCGGGGTATCGAAACTGCTGGTCACCCGCGCCTTGGCGTCGATGGCGGGCCTGGACAGCAAGCGCGTGGCGCAGCGGCTGGTGGGTTACACCGACCTGTCGAACCGACCGAATGCCGCCAGCTACCTGAAACTGATCGCCGCAGAATCTGCCGACGAACACGCCCAGCGCGGCGGCCAGCCCTACCCGTTTTTCCTCGCGCACGCCTTGTCGCAATCGGTGGAAGACTTTGAAGCGCTGCTGGGGCCGGCGAGCAACTGGCAGGTAGAATGGAAGTGGGATGGCATCCGGGCGCAGGTGGTCAAGCGTGACGGGCGTCTGTGGGTCTGGTCGCGGGGTGAAGAGCTGGTCACGGAGCGCTTCCCGGAACTCGACGTTCTGGTACATGGGTTGCCCGACGGTACGGTGATCGACGGCGAAATCGTGGTTTGGAAAAGCACCCACCCGAGCACCGAAGACGCTTTCGATCCGCAATCGACAGCGCCGCCGGCCGTGCAACCGTTCGCCCTGCTGCAGCAACGCATCGGGCGCAAGACTCTCGACAAGAAAATCCTCGAAGAGGTGCCGGTGGCGGTGCTCGCCTACGACTTGCTGGAATGGCAGGGCGAGGATTGGCGCAACCGCCCGCAAGCCGAACGGCGTGCGCAACTGGAACAGGTCATCGCCCGCAGTAACACCCCGGTGTTACTGCCCTCACCGGTTCTGACTGGCAGCGACTGGTTCGACCTCGCCCGCCAGCGTGAAGCGTCGCGGCGATTGGGGGTCGAGGGCATGATGCTCAAGGCCCGCGATGCGCTGTATGGCGTGGGCCGGACCAAGGACATGGGTGTGTGGTGGAAGTGGAAGGTCGACCCGTTCAGCGTCGATGCGGTGTTGATCTACGCGCAGCGCGGTCATGGGCGGCGCGCCAGCCTGTACAGCGATTACACCTTTGCGGTGTGGGATGGCCCGCCCGAGTCCAGCCAACGCGCACTGGTGCCGTTCGCCAAGGCCTATTCGGGGCTGACCGATGAGGAAATGCGCCAGGTCGACAGCATCGTGCGCAAGACCACCGTGGAAAAATTCGGCCCGGTCAGCAGCGTCAAGCCGAGCCTGGTGTTCGAGCTCGGTTTCGAAGGCATCGCCCTGTCGCGCCGGCACAAGAGCGGGATCGCCGTGCGCTTCCCAAGGATGCTGCGCTGGCGGCAGGACAAGCACGTGGATGAAGCGGATAGCCTGGCGACGCTGCAGGATCTGCTGGCCTGACCCGGTTTTCCGGGACAAACCTCCAATCGTCCTGAATGAATTCCCTGTGGTGAGGGGATTTATCCCCGATCGGCTGCGCAGCAGCCGCAAATCCGGTACACGCGGTTTGCTGAAAGAACACTGGGGGCCGCTTCGCAACCCATCGGGGACAAATCCCCTCACCACAGATCCACTCACCACAAATCACCGCCTCACCCCAAGGTCTCTCAACCATAAAGAAATGCCTGCATCGACCCATCTTGGTGCAGTCGTTAACGGACGTCCATTTCCGTGCACCAATCCCTCTCGTCGCCCCCTCCCCCAACCTTTTAAAACACTTGTTCGGGACTCTGGTTCGGAAATTGCTACTTTCTATAGGTCGTACGCGTTCCAGTAACAATAATTCTGCGCCACAAGCGCTCATATTGGTTCTTAGGGATTGAATAATGAAAAAAGCATTGCTGACCCTTTCTGCACTGGCGTTGTGCATGGCTGCCGGCTCCGCGCTGGCCAAGGAATACAAAGAGCTGCGTTTTGGCGTTGATCCTTCCTACGCACCGTTCGAGTCGAAAGCGGCCGACGGCAGCCTGGTGGGCTTCGACATCGACCTGGGCAACGCGATCTGCGCCGAGCTGAAGGTCAAGTGCAAATGGGTTGAAAGCGACTTCGACGGCATGATTCCGGGCCTCAACGCCAACAAATTCGACGGTGTGATCTCGTCGATGACCGTGACCCCGGCCCGCGAAAAGGCTATCGACTTCTCCAGCGAGCTGTTCTCCGGCCCGACTTCCTATGTGTTCAAGAAGGGTTCCGGCCTGAGCGATGACATCGCTTCGCTGAAGGGCAAGTCCGTCGGTTACGAGCAAGGCACCATTCAGGAAGCCTACGCCAAGGCCGTGCTGGAGAAGGCCGGGGTGAAAATCCAGGCTTACGCCAACCAGGATCAGGTTTACGCCGACCTGAAAAATGGCCGTCTCGACGCCTCGATCCAGGACATGCTGCAAGCCGAACTGGGCTTTTTGAAGTCGCCTGATGGTGCCGCTTACGAAGTCAGCAAGCCGGTTGACAGCGAATTGCTGCCAGCCAAAACCGCTGTCGGTATTAAGAAAGGTAACAAAGAGCTGAAGGCGCTTTTAGATAAAGGTATCAAAGCGTTACACGACGACGGCAAATACGCCGAGATTCAAAAGAAACACTTTGGCGATCTGAATCTGTACAGCGGTAAATAATGCCCTGGCGCCCATCCCTCGATGGGCGCCTTTTCTATCCGCTCAGGTTGCTGATTTATGTTCGAAAACCTCTTACAAAATCTGGGGCTCACCGCCTTCAGCCTCAAGGGCTTCGGTCCGTTGCTGTTGGAAGGCACCTGGATGACCATCAAATTGTCGGCGTTGTCGCTGCTGGTGTCCGTGTTGCTCGGCCTCCTGGGCGCCAGTGCCAAACTGTCGAAATCCAGACTGCTGCGCCTGCCTGCCCAGCTCTACACCACGCTGATTCGCGGGGTGCCGGACCTGGTGCTGATGCTGCTGATCTTCTACAGCCTGCAAACCTGGCTGACCGCGCTGACCGACGTCATGGAGTGGGATTACATCGAGATCGACTCGTTCACCGCTGGCGTGATTACGCTGGGCTTCATCTATGGCGCGTATTTCACCGAAACCTTCCGTGGCGCGATCCTCGCCGTGCCTCGCGGTCAGGTTGAAGCGGCGACCGCTTACGGCCTCAAACGCGGTCAGCGCTTTCGCTTCGTGGTGTTCCCGCAAATGATGCGTTTCGCCCTGCCGGGCATAGGCAACAACTGGATGGTGATGCTCAAGGCCACCGCGCTGGTCTCGATCATCGGCCTGGCCGACCTGGTCAAGGCCGCACAGGACGCCGGTAAAAGCACCTATCAACTGTTCTACTTCCTGGTACTTGCCGCCTTGATCTATCTGCTGATCACCAGTGCATCGAACGTCATCCTGCGCTGGCTCGAGCGCCGTTACGCCGCGGGCGCACGGGAGGCCGTACGATGATCGAACTCCTGCAGGAATACTGGAAACCGTTCCTTTATACCGACGGCAACAACATCACCGGTCTGGCGATGACCATGTGGCTGCTCAGTGCGTCGATCTTCATTGGCTTCCTGGTGTCGATCCCGCTGTCGATCGCTCGGGTCTCGTCGCACTTCTATGTGCGCTGGCCGGTGCAGTTCTACACCTACCTGTTCCGTGGCACGCCGCTGTATATCCAGTTGCTGATTTGCTACACCGGCATCTACAGCCTCGCCGCCGTGCGCGCGCAGCCGCTGCTCGACAGTTTCTTTCGCGATGCGATGAACTGCACGATCCTGGCGTTCGCCCTGAACACCTGCGCCTACACCACGGAGATTTTCGCCGGGGCGATCCGCAGCATGAACCACGGTGAAGTCGAAGCCGCCAAGGCTTATGGCCTGACCGGCTGGAAGCTGTACGCCTACGTGATCATGCCCTCGGCGCTGCGCCGTTCGTTGCCGTATTACAGCAACGAAGTGATCCTGATGCTGCACTCGACCACCGTGGCCTTCACCGCGACCATCCCCGACATCCTGAAAGTCGCGCGGGACGCCAACTCGGCGACCTACCTGACCTTCCAGTCGTTCGGCATCGCCGCGCTGATCTACCTGACCATTACCTTTGCGCTGGTCGGCCTGTTCCGTCTCGCCGAACGCCGATGGCTGGCCTTCCTCGGGCCGACCCACTAGGAAACCCTGTAATGCGACACCAGATCCATGACCTGTTGGCCCCGGTGCCGGGGACCGCACGACAGATCCACAGCTTTCACTTCGGCCCGGAGCAGGCCAAAGGCAAGATCTACATCCAGTCCTCGCTGCATGCCGACGAAATGCCCGGCATGCTGGTGGCCTGGCACCTCAAGCAGCGCCTGGCGGAGCTGGAAGCCGCGGGGCGCCTGCGCAGCCAGATCGTGCTGGTGCCGGTGGCCAATCCGGTCGGCCTCGAACAGGTGCTGATGGACGTGCCGCTGGGCCGTTACGAGATGGAGAGCGGGCAGAATTTCAATCGCTGGTTTGTCGACCTCAGCGAAGAAATCGGCAATGACATCGAGGGCAAGCTGGGCGATGACCCGCAGCGCAACCTTGAACTGATCCGCGCCAGCCTGCGCCACGCCCTCGCCCGCCAGACCGCCGGCACGCAACTGCAATCCCAGCGCCTGACCCTGCAACGGCTGGCGTGCGATGCCGACATGGTGCTGGACCTGCACTGCGATTTCGAATCCGTGGTTCACCTGTACACCACCCCCGAGGCGTGGCCGCAGGTCGAGCCGCTGGCGCGTTACATCGAGTCCCAGGCCAGCCTGCTGGCGACCGACTCCGGCGGCCAGTCGTTCGACGAATGCTTCACACTGTTGTGGTGGCAACTGCAGGAGCGCTTCGGCGAACACTTCGAGATTCCGTTGGGCAGTTTCTCGGTGACGGTGGAGTTGCGCGGCCAGGGTGACGTCAATCACCCGATGGCCAGCCGTGACTGCCAGGCGTTGATCGATTACCTGATCCAGTTCGATGCGATCGTCGGCGAAACCCGGCCGCAGCCGTCCTTGCCCTTCCCCGCCACGCCACTGGCCGGTGTCGAACCGGTCGCGACAGCGGTCGGCGGGCTGCTGGTTTACACCGCGCAAGCCGGGCAGTACCTGCAAGCCGGGCAACAGATTGCCGAAATCATCGACCCGATCAGTGATCGGGTCACCCCCATTTGCTGCACCGCTGCCGGCGTGATGTACGCCCGCTCGCTGCGACGCATGGCCACTGCCGGCATGGTGATCGCCCACGTGGCGGGCGCCGAAGCCTATCGCAGCGGCTACCTACTTTCGCCTTGAGGATGTCTGTCTCATGTACAAATTGACCGTTGAAGGCCTGCACAAAAGCTATGGCGACCATCAGGTGCTCAAAGGCGTTTCGCTCAAGGCCAAGACTGGAGACGTGATCAGCCTGATCGGTGCCAGCGGCTCGGGCAAAAGCACCTTCCTGCGCTGCATCAACTTCCTCGAACAACCCAACGACGGCGCCATGAGCCTGGACGGCCAGGCGATCCGCATGGTCAGCGACCGCCACGGCATGCACGTCGCCGACCCGAATGAACTGCAACGCCTGCGCACGCGACTGGCGATGGTGTTCCAGCACTTCAATCTGTGGAGCCACATGACTGTGCTGGAAAACATCACCATGGCCCCGCGCCGGGTGCTGGGGTGCAGCAAACAGGAAGCCGACGACCGCGCACGCCGTTATCTGGACAAGGTCGGCCTGCCGGCGCGAGTCGCCGATCAGTACCCGGCGTTTCTCTCCGGCGGCCAGCAACAACGGGTGGCGATCGCCCGGGCGCTGGCGATGGAGCCGGAAGTGATGCTGTTCGACGAACCGACCTCGGCACTCGACCCGGAGCTGGTGGGCGAAGTGCTGCGGGTGATTCAGGGGCTGGCCGAGGAAGGCCGGACCATGATCATGGTGACGCACGAAATGAGCTTTGCGCGCAAAGTCTCCAGCCAGGTGTTGTTCCTTCACCAAGGGCTGGTGGAAGAAGAAGGCGCACCGGAAGACGTGCTGGGCAACCCGAAGAGCGAGCGGCTGAAACAGTTCCTCAGCGGTAACCTGAAATAACTCCCTCCACAATTCCCCTGTGGGAGCGGGCTTGCTCGCGAAGGCGGTATGCCAGTCAAAACAATGTTGACTGACACATCGCCTTCGTCGGAACGCCGCCCGGAGCAAGCCCGCTCCCACAGGAGTGTGCGCGTGCACAAAATTAAACTTGTCCGGCAACGTCGTGGTCACTGGAAGAACACCTCCAGAGCGCGCGCAGCAGGCATGGCAACATCCCCCGACCTCGCAAAAACCTGGTTCCGCACACGCAACTGGAAGCCGTTCGCCTTTCAAAAACAGGTGTGGGCCGCCGTCGAAAAAGGTCAGTCGGGGTTACTTCACGCCAGCACCGGGGCCGGCAAAACCTACGCGGTGTGGTTCGCCGCGCTCAATCGCTTCGCCCGCGCTCTGCCGCCAGCTGCAACGATCAGCAAACGCAAAGCGCCGGCCGAATCGCTGACCGTGCTGTGGATCACGCCAATGCGCGCCCTCGCCGCCGACACCGCCCGCGCCCTGCAAGCGCCGGTCAGCGATCTGCAGATTGCGTGGAGCATCGGCCTGCGCACCGGCGACACCAGCAGCGCCGAACGCGCTCGTCAGGGTCGGCGCTTGCCGACCACGCTGATCACCACCCCGGAAAGCCTGACCCTGCTGCTCGCCCGCGCCGATGCAAAAGCCGCACTGTCGAGCCTGCGCATGATCGTCGTCGATGAATGGCACGAATTGCTCGGCAACAAGCGCGGCGTGCAACTGCAACTGGCGCTGGCACGCCTGCGCCAATGGCAACCCGATCTGATCGTCTGGGGCGTTTCCGCCACGCTCGGTAATCAATCCCACGCCGAACAGGTGTTGATCCCACAGGGCGGCGGCGTGACGGTGCAGGGTCAAATCGACAAACCGCTGCAGGTCGACACCTTGATCCCACCGGCCATCGAGCGTTTTCCGTGGGCCGGGCACATCGGTCTGAAGATGCTGCCGCAGGTGGTGACTGAACTGGACGCCTGCGCCAGCAGCCTGGTGTTCACCAACACCCGGGCGCAGTCGGAAATCTGGTATCAGGCGTTGCTCGAAGCACGGCCGGACTGGGCCGGGTTGATAGCGCTGCACCACAGCTCGCTGTCTCGCGAGACCCGCGACTGGGTGGAGCAGGCGTTGAAGGACGGACTACTGAAAGCCGTGGTCTGCACCTCAAGCCTGGATCTGGGCGTGGACTTCCTGCCAGTGGAACGGGTGCTGCAAATCGGTTCAGCCAAGGGCGTCGCGCGGCTGATGCAACGTGCCGGGCGCTCCGGTCACGCGCCGGGGCGCACCTCGCGGGTGACGCTGGTGCCGACCCACAGCCTGGAGCTGATCGAAGCCGCCGCCGCAAGCGATGCCGTGGAGCAACGGCGCATCGAACCGCGCCTGTCGCCACAGCAACCACTGGATGTGTTGGTGCAGCATCTGGTCAGCATGGCCTTGGGCGGTGGTTTTATTCCCGAGGAACTGTACGACGAAGTCCGAGGCGCCTGGGCCTATCGCGACCTGACGCCGGCAGATTGGGCCTGGGCGCTGGCGTTCGTACGCCACGGCGGCCTGTCTCTGACAGCCTATCCGGATTACCGCCGGGTCGATCCGGACGAACACGGCGTCTGGCGCGTCCCCGATGCACGCCTCGCTCGCCGGCATCGCATGAGCATCGGCACCATCGTCAGCGACGCGAGCATCAATCTGAAATTCTGGAGCAAGGGTGGCGGCGGCAAACAATTGGGCAGCGTCGAAGAAGGCTTTATTGCACGGCTGAAACCGGGCGACGGCTTTCTGTTCGCCGGGCGGTTGCTGGAGTTGGTCCGGGTGGAAAACATGACCGCTTACGTCAAACGCAGCACCGCGAAAAAAGCCGCCGTACCACGCTGGAATGGCGGACGAATGCCGCTTTCCAACCAACTGGCCGAGGCCGTGGTCAGCCGCTTCAGTGCAGCGGCGCGGGGTGAGTTCGCCGGGCCGGAAATGCAGGCGCTGCAACCGTTGCTGCAAACCCAGGCGCGCTGGTCGGGCCTGCCCACCTCCGATAATCTGCTGGCAGAGGTGCTGAAGTCCCGCGAGGGCTGGCACCTTTTCCTCTACCCGTTTGCCGGGCGCCAGGTGCATCTGGGGCTCGCCAGTCTGCTGGCGTGGCGGATCAGTCAGCGTCAGCCGCTGACGTTCTCGATTGCGGTCAACGATTACGGACTGGAATTGCTCAGTGCCACGCCGGTCGATTGGTCTGAGCAACTCGATATAGCGCTGCTCAGTCCGCAGCAGTTGCTGAACGATGTGTTGGCCAGCCTCAATGCCGGAGAACTGGCGTTGCGGCGTTTTCGCGAAATCGCGCGGATCGCCGGGCTGGTGTTTGCCGGCTACCCCGGCGCGCCGAAGAGCATACGCCAGGTGCAGGCCTCAAGCGGCTTGTTCTTCGAAGTGTTCAAGCAATATGACGCCGACAACCTGTTGCTGGCTCAGGCCGGGGAAGAAGTCCTGCGCGAAGAACTGGATATTCGTCGTCTGGAACAGACATTGGAGCGGATCAACCGGATGCAACTGGACCTGCACCTGATCAAACGTCCCACGCCGCTGGGCTTTCCGCTGCTGGTGGAGCGCATGCGTGAAAGCATGAGCTCGGAAAAACTCGCCGATCGTATCCGGCGCATGGTCGGCGATCTGGAGAAATCAGCCGACAAGGATAAAACCTGATGAGTAGCGGTTATCCGGTGCGTCTGGCCGGCGAAGAACTCTGGCTGCTGCCGGAAAAAGCCCTGTACTGGCCGGCACAACAGGCGCTGCTGATCGCCGATGTGCATTTCGGCAAGGCAGCGGCGTATCGCCGCCTCGGTCAGCCAGTGCCGCAGGGCACCACAGCGACGAACATCGAGGTACTGGACCATTTGCTGGCGAAGCTGCCCTGCCGGCAACTGATTTTCCTCGGTGACTTTCTGCACGGCCCCGGTTCGCATGCGGCGGGCACGCTGAATGCCTTGGCCGAATGGCGCGCACGTCATGCAGATCTGCCGATGACGTTGATTCGCGGCAACCACGACAAACGCGCTGGCGATCCACCGGCATCGTTGAACATCAGAGTAGTGTCGGAACCTTTGCTGCTCGGACCGTTTGCCCTACAACACGAACCAATCCCCCATCCTGAACGGCATGTGCTGGCAGGCCACGTACATCCGGTTTATCGGCTCAATGGGCGGGGAAGACAAAGCTTGCGCCTGGCGTGTTTCAGGCTGGGCGAGCGTTTGAGCCTGTTACCGGCGTTTGGCGCGTTTACCGGCGGTTATCCAGTGCAAATAGACGCCCATTGCAGGATTCTTGTCGTCGGCGATAACGAAATATGGCCAGTCAGCTGAGGTCTTTGGCAAACCTCAGCTGACTGGCCACTCGTGGGTGCCGCAGATCAGGCGACGGGCGCGGGTGGTGGTTCGTCCGGCAGGGTTGGCTCGCCCGGCTCGGTCGGCTGCTCGTTGGGGGTATCGGGATCAGGCTGACCGGGAATTCCGCCGGCCATGCTGAGCGACGGGTGTGCCAACAAGGACCAGGCCAAAACGCCAACCTGATTGGGCTCAAGCCTTGCCAGTTCGGCGGTGATATGCGGATCGATCTTCATGGAACCTCCTCGGCGAAGGCCCGCTTTGCCAGAAGCAAAAACGGGCAGTACACCCCATAGAGTGTCTGCCCGCCGAAGAATTCCCGCGAACTGTCGGATGGACGGATCAGGTACGCGGCAGGGTCACGCCGCGCTGGCCCTGATACTTGCCGCCACGGTCCTTGTAGGACACTTCGCATTGCTCGTCGGATTCAAGGAACAGCATCTGCGCCACGCCTTCGTTGGCGTAGATTTTCGCCGGCAGGTTGGTGGTGTTGGAGAATTCCAGGGTCACGTGACCCTCCCACTCAGGCTCGAGCGGGGTGACGTTGACGATGATGCCACAGCGCGCGTAGGTGCTTTTACCCAGGCAGATGGTCAGGACATTGCGCGGAATACGGAAGTATTCGACGGTGCTGGCCAGGGCGAAGGAGTTTGGCGGAATGATGCAGACGTCGCTGTGGATGTCGACAAAGCTGCCCGGGTCGAAGTTTTTCGGGTCGACGATGGACGAGTTGATGTTGGTGAACACCTTGAAGTGGTTGGTGCAACGCACATCGTAGCCGTAGCTCGACACACCATAGGAGATCACACGGCTGTCGTCGTTGCCGCGTACCTGGCGCTCGACGAAAGGCTCGATCATGCCGTGTTCCTGCGCCATGCGGCGAATCCACTTGTCCGATTTGATGCTCATGGCGGGTGTCCTGAATAGCGAGGTGGAAAAAATCTGTCCGGCATCTTACCGGGCGCGCAGCCGGGTTCAAAGTCCGCGCTGCAATTCTCGCCGAACAGCCCGGAAATACGAGCTCTGGCGACGAACCGTCACACCGCCGATCCTTAAAACAGCGAAACCTTCGCAAGAAGCATTGGCACGTTCCGGAAAAAGGGTTAAGGTGGCGCCACTGTGCTGCTTGTGTCACTGAGAATCTCTACACGATATGTTGAATTTCGATCCAACCATCTACAAGAATTTTTCCTGCTCTTTGCACTCAGTCTCGGCCAGGGTTCTTCCTGAGTCGCAGTTATCTTTGTTCAAGGAGTTACACCATGTCTAATCGCCAAACCGGTACCGTTAAGTGGTTCAACGATGAAAAAGGCTTCGGCTTCATCACTCCACAATCCGGTGACGACCTGTTCGTTCACTTCAAAGCTATCCAATCCGACGGCTTCAAAAGCCTGAAAGAAGGCCAACAGGTTTCTTTCATCGCTACCCGCGGTCAGAAAGGCATGCAAGCTGAAGAAGTACAAGTTATCTAACTTGTAGCTTCTTTAGAAAAGAGCCCCGCCCTTAAAAGCGGGGCTTTTTTGTGGGCGTGTGTTTTTCGCGGCCAAAAAAAGCAGCCCTCGCGGCCAATGCCGATCAGCTAAACGCAGATCCTCTGTGGGAGCGGGCTTGCTCGCGAAAGCGCTGGGGCAGTCAACATCAATGTTGGCCGGGCCGACGTCTTCGCGAACAAGCCCCACAATTGATCTTCGTTGCTTTGAGCATTGAGTTCGCTTAACCGAGCGGCTGCTATTTTTTTGACTTCGTCTTACCAGGCCACGCCGAACCCTGCGGTGTAGCGGGTTTTGTTCAGGTCCGCATCCTTGGTGCCGCTGATAATATCGCGTTCGGCCTTGAGGTTGAGCGACGCCCAGTCGGTGACCTTGTAGCGCAGGCCCATCTCGGCATCCAGCGCATAATTGGCCACATCGGACAGCGGCTTGCCCAGCTCGCCATTGGTGAAGAACTCGACCTTCTTGCCAACCAGGTAGCGGTTGTAGTCCCACTTCATGGCGACCGAGTAGAAGTTGTCCTTGCCGCCATCGCTGTACTCGTAATCGGTGCGGTTAAGCAGCGAGCCAAGCGAGAATGCCCCCAGTTCGTCATCCCAGAACTGGTAGCCCGGACCGGTACCGACCACACGCTGACGCGACAGTTCTTCAACGTAGTCACGCTTGTAATTCAGACGCCCCTGCCAGAACCATTTGTCGGTCAGGAAGCGGTCGAGTGCGTATTCGGCGCGCCAGTTATTGGTGGTGACCTGATCGTCCTGCACTTCACGGTTGTACTCGCCTTCGGCGGTATGGCGCCAGCGACCATGACGCGCCGAGGTCTTGAAGTCGATGTCGTAATCGTTGGTGTCCTTCTCCGCCCGCTGATAATCCATCGCCAGACCGATATTGCCTTTCCACACCAGATCCTCGACCACCGGCTTGGGCTTGAGGATCTGCTGGATGCTCGCCAGCTCCACGGTTTTCGGCGCCTCGCCATTGGCCAAGGTGACCTTGCCGTCATCGGCAGCGGTCAACGATTTGGCCTTTTCGCCGGTGTAAGCGTCCTGCTTGACCAGCAACTCCTGATCGCTTTCAAGGGTCTTGACCTGTTTCCAGTCAATCGTGACCGCCCCCGCATACTGGGTCTGGATCAGCAATTTGCCGCCATCGAACAGGGAAATTTTACCGCTCAACTTGTCACCGTTCTTCAACCAGACGGTATCGGCAAGCAGGGGTGTGGACACACTGAAGACAGCAAGGCACAGCAGGGTTCTGGACAACATAAGCGAATCAAAGGCTCAGAATTGCAAAAAAAGGTCGGCATTATCCGTAGGAATAATCCCCTGACAAGGAGTGACCGGACGATTTCCATTGAGTTCATTTCTCATCCGGGCCCGCACGGATTACGCTGAAAGGCATCAACCCGAGATCATTCAGGAGCCCCGTACGTGACAGAGCCCACCGACGAGCGCGAAAGCGAAGCGCAAATCCGACGCACGGCGCTTTATTCCACCCTTGCCCAAGTACCTGAGGGCAAGGTGGTCAGCTATGGTCAGTTGGCCGAACTGGCGGGGTTGGGGCGCGCCGCCCGCTGGGTCGGCCGGACTCTGAGCCAGTTACCCGGTGACACCAGACTGCCATGGCACCGGGTACTCGGCGCCGGTGGTCGGATCAGTCTGCCGGTGGGCAGCCCTTCGGGGGACGAACAACGGGCACGATTGCGCTCTGAAGGCGTCACCATCCTGAACAATCGTGTGGATATTCAGCGTCATGGCTGGCGTCCGGTAGAGCACAGCGGTTAGAGTGCGCGCTTTGTTTTCGCAATCTTGAGGCAGACTTCAGCCCATGCCCCGTAAAACCTGGCGCGCCGCGCTCGCCGCCTATGCCAGTCCTTCGACGCTCGTGCTGTTGTTGCTCGGTTTCGCTGCCGGCCTGCCGTACATGCTGGTATTTTCGACGCTTTCCGTCTGGCTGCGTGAAGCCGGCGTGGCCCGTGAAACCATCGGCTACGCGAGCCTGATCGGCCTGGCCTATGCCTTCAAGTGGGTCTGGTCACCGCTGCTCGACCAATGGCGCCTGCCTTTATTGGGCAAGCTGGGTCGGCGCCGCTCGTGGCTGGGGCTCTCGCAGTCGCTGGTGATCCTGGGCCTGATCGGCATGGGTTTCTGTGATCCACAGAAACACCTGTCCTGGCTGATCGCCATTGCCGTCATTGTCGCCTTCGCCTCCGCCACCCAGGACATCGCGGTCGACGCCTATCGCCTGGAGATTGCCGACGACAGCCGTCAGGCAGCGCTGGCGGCCAGTTACATGTCCGGCTATCGCGTCGCCGCGCTGCTCGCCACGGCAGGCGCACTGTTCTTTGCCGAAGGCTTCGGCTCTACCGGGTTCAACTATCAGCATTCGGCCTGGACCGGCACCTACGCCCTGTTCGGGGTGTTGATGGTCCCAGCCTTATTGACCTCGCTACTGATGCGCGAACCGCCGGTGCCACTGCGCACGCAACTGCAGGCCGGCCGCTACAGCTTCGTGCATCAACTGGCCTCGGTGTTTGTGCTGATCGTGCTGCTGGTGTCCGTTCCGGCGATGTTCACCCAGCTCTACAACACCGATTTCGCCGGCGTGCTGTTCGGCACCATGAGCCCGCTCGACCTGCTGCTGGAAGACCGCGCCTTCCTGCGCGCCATCCTTTACACCCTGCTCACCGGTCTGTGCCTGTCGACCATGGGCCGGCGCGGCCTGGCGCCGGTGCTGACCCCGGTCAACGACTTCATCCTGCGCTACCGCTGGCAGGCCTTGCTGTTGCTCGGGCTGATCGCTACCTATCGGATGTCGGACACGGTAATGGGCGTGATGGCCAACGTGTTCTACATCGACCAGGGCTTTACCAAGGATCAGATCGCCAGTGTCAGCAAGATCTTCGGCCTGATCATGACGCTAGTCGGTGCCGGCATGGGCGGCCTGCTGATCGTGCGTTTCGGCATCCTGCCGATCCTGTTCATCGGCGGCGCAGCGTCGGCCGCCACCAACCTGCTGTTTGTGATGCTGGCCGACATGGGCCCCAACCTGCAGATGCTGGTGGTGACCATTTCTCTGGACAACTTCAGTTCCGGGCTCGCGACCTCGGCGTTCGTCGCCTACCTGTCGAGCCTGACCAACCTGAAGTTCTCGGCCACCCAGTACGCCCTGCTCAGCTCGATCATGCTGTTGCTGCCGCGCCTGATTGGCGGTTACTCCGGGGTGATGGTCGAAAAGTTCGGCTACCACAACTTCTTCATCATCACGGCGCTGCTTGGCGTACCAACCCTGTTGCTGATCGCCTTGCACTGGTTCCAGGAAAGCCGCCGCGAAGGCCCGACACCAACACCCGAACCTTTACCGACCTCCGTCGTGGAAGAGTCGTAAGACATTTCACATACGGCGGGAGGATTCCCGCCGTTGAGCCTCACCGCCGAGCGCAATCCTGTACGTCGGCAAATCTCGCCGGTACACTGCTCCGTCATTTCCAGTCATAGCAACCGACAACGGCCAACCATGCGCACCAGTCAATTTTTGCTCGCCACACAGAAAGAAACGCCTTCCGATGCGGTCGTGATCAGCCACCAGCTGATGCTGCGCGCCGGCATGATCCGCAAACTCGCTTCGGGCCTGTACACCTGGCTGCCGATGGGCTTGCGGGTAATGCGCAAGGTTGAAGCCATCGTTCGCGAAGAAATGAACGCCGCCGGCTCTCTTGAAGTGTTGATGCCGAGCACCCAACCGGCCGAGCTGTGGCAGGAATCGGGGCGCTGGGAAGAATACGGCCCTGAGCTGCTGCGCATCAAAGACCGCCACGGTCGCGACTTCTGCGCGGGCCCGACCCACGAAGAAGTGATCACCGATCTGATGCGCAACGAGTTGAGCAGCTACAAGCAGCTGCCAATCAACCTGTACCAGATCCAGACCAAATTCCGTGACGAAATCCGCCCACGCTTCGGTTTGATGCGCGGCCGCGAATTCATCATGAAGGACGCCTACTCGTTCCACGCCGATCAGGCGTCGCTGCAGGTCACCTACGACCGCATGCATCAGGCGTACTGCAATGTGTTCACCCGTCTGGGCCTGAAGTTCCGTCCGGTTGAAGCCGACAACGGTTCGATCGGTGGCGCCGGCTCCCACGAGTTCCACGTGCTGGCCGAGTCCGGCGAAGACGATATCGCCTTCAGCAACGGTTCCGACTACGCGGCGAACATCGAGAAGGCCGAAGCCGTGCCACGCGAAACCTCGCGCGGCGCTGCGACCGAAGAGCTGCGCCTGGTCGATACCCCAGACACCAAAACCATCGCCGCGTTGGTGGAAAAATTCAATCTGCCGATTGAAAAGACCATCAAGACCCTGATCGTCCACGCCGAAGAAGAAGGCAAGCTGATCGCGCTGGTGATTCGTGGCGACCACGAACTCAACGAAATCAAGGCTGCCCAGCAACCTGGCGTTGCCAGCCCGCTGGTCATGGCTTCCGATGCCGAACTGCGCGACGCCATTGGCGCGGGCGCCGGTTCCCTCGGCCCATTGAACCTGCCACTGCCGATCATCATCGACCGCTCGGTCGAGCTGATGAGCGACTTCGGTATCGGTGCGAACATCGACGACAAGCACTACTTCGGCGTGAACTGGGAGCGTGACCTGCCGGTTCCGACCGTTGCCGACCTGCGTAATGTGGTTGCCGGTGACCCAAGCCCGGACGGCAAAGGCACCCTGGAAATCAAGCGCGGCATCGAAGTCGGGCACATCTTCCAGCTGGGCAACAAGTACAGCAAGGCGATGAAGTGCGAAGTGCTGGGCGAGAACGGCAAGCCGGTGACCCTGGAAATGGGTTGCTACGGCATCGGCGTATCCCGCGTGGTGGCTGCCGCCATCGAACAGAACAACGACGAAAACGGCATCATCTGGAGCGACACCCTGGCGCCGTTCCAGATCGCTCTGGTGCCGCTGCGTTATGAAACCGAGCAGGTGCGCGAAGCCACCGACAAGCTGTACGCCGAACTTACAGCGGCCGGCTTCGAAGTGCTGCTGGACGATCGCGACAAGAAAACCAGCCCGGGCATCAAGTTCGCGGACATGGAGCTGATCGGCATTCCTCACCGGATCGTGGTCAGCGACCGCGGCCTCGCCGAAGGCAACCTGGAATACAAGAGCCGTACCGAGGGTGAGGCGCAAGCCCTGCCTGTGGCCGACGTGCTGTCCTTCCTTCAGGCCCGTATCCGCCGCTGAATCCAGATAGAGACCTCATGTTCAAGCGAAACACCTTGGGCCTCGGTGGCGCCGCCTTGTGCGGCGCCCTGCTGGTCAGCGGCTGTGCCAATCAAATGTCACAACGCAGCGAGCACGAAGAGCGGGTCGAGCGCAAACTGCTCGATCACAGCCTGCAGATCGATGTCGGCGAGCCCAAGGTGCTTGAGCTGCCGCAACGACGCGTGAAAATCAACGAACAGAAGACCTTCGAAGTCACAGAGTTCGAAGTCACCCGTCGTTACGACCGCTACACCCCCTACCAACCCTGGCGCGAAATCTACGAGATTCCGCTGGGCGCAGTGGCCGTGGTGGCCGGCATTGGCGCCAACGTGGTCAACGTTTTTGCTCTGGGCAACCTGCCGGACAGCGTGACCAAGGATTGGCTGAGCTACGGCATTGCCGGGGTCAACCCGTTCATGAACGTGCAGTCTCATGGTCGCGCGCAGCAGAACCTCGCCGGTATCGATGAAGTCCAGCGCGACAAGCGCATGGAGTATTCGAGCCTGCCGTGGAGCGAACGTCCGGTGCAGGTCAAGGCCGGCAAGCAGACCTTCGACATGACCACCGACCGCAACGGCGTGCTGCGCCTGAACTTGCTGGACAGTCCGTTCGCCGAAAATGACCTCAATCACGTCGGCAAACTGCAGATCAGCGTCGAGGACGGCAAGGATGACGTGCACAGCGACACGTCCCTGACGATCAGCAGCCACCTGCGCAGCAAGTTGCTCGAAGCGCACGGGCTGATTTACGACGATCTGGAAGACGACGAAGTGAGCCAGTGGGTACACCGGGTCAAACGCCTGTCGGAACTGGGCCTGGAAGAAGAAGCCAGCGAGCTGGAGCAAAGCCTGATCGAACTGACGCGCAACGATCCTGAGCTGCAGGCCGAGTTTCTCAAGTCTCTGACCAAGGATGCCGGGCGCCTGGTCGCTGATCCGGGACCGAACTAAAAGCCAAAAGCTTCACGAGCAAGCCCGCTCCCACAGTTGATTGCATTCCACTGAAGGAACTCGATCAACTGTGGGAGCGGGCTTGCTCGCGAAAGCGGCACCAGCAACACCACAGCAATTAGCGCTCAAACAACTCCATCTGCTCAAACCCGCCGCGCAAATCCTCAAGCCTTACCCCAACCCCCAGCAAGCGCACCGGTTTACCTCCCCGGTTGAACGCCTGTGTCAGCATCAACTGATAACTGCCCAGATCCCGCCCTGCCCCGGCCTGCTCCAGGGTTGTCTGGGTAAAATCGTGGAACTTCACTTTGACGAATGGTTTGCCCGGTCGATAACTGCTGTCGATCCGCTGCATACGGGTTTTCAGGGTTTCCAGCAGCTCCGGCAGCTTATCCAGACAACTGCGCAGGTCCGGCAGATCGACGTCGTAGGTGTTTTCGACACTGATTGACTGACGGCGGCTGTCGTTGTGTACCAACCGGTCGTCAATCCCACGGGCCAGACTCCACAACCGCTCACCGAAACTGCCGAATTCGCGCACCAGCGCCAGCCTGTCCCACTCACGCAACTGCAAGCAGTCGACGATGCCGAGCTTACCCAGTTTGTCGGCGGTGACTTTACCGACGCCATGCAACTTGCTCACTGGCAAACCGCTGACAAAATCCTCCACCTGATCCGGCGTAATGACGAACAGCCCGTTGGGCTTCTTCCAGTCGCTGGCGATCTTCGCCAGAAATTTGTTCGGGGCGACGCCAGCAGAAACGGTGATGTGCAACTGATTGGACACCCGCCGCCGAATATCCTGCGCGATGCGCGTGGCGCTGCCGCCAAAATGCGCGCTGTCGGAGACGTCGAGGTAGGCTTCGTCCAGCGACAATGGCTCGATCAGGTCGGTGTAATCGCGAAAGATCGTGTGAATTTCCTTCGAGGCTTCGCGATAGGCGTCCATGCGCGGCTTGACGATGGTCAGGTCCGGGCACAGCTTCAACGCATGCCCGGACGACATCGCCGAACGCACGCCATAGGCTCGCGCTTCATAGTTGCACGTGGCAATCACCCCACGCCGATCAGCCGACCCGCCCACCGCCAGCGGTTTGCCGGCCAGGTTCGGGTCGTCGCGCATCTCGATGGCGGCGTAGAAACAGTCACAGTCGGCGTGGATGATTTTTCGCTGAGTCATGGCAGAAAAGGAAACATGGGGAGCAGGATCCGCAGTATCTCACTGACACCTGTATATAGCACCAGTAGTCAGAATGTTCTTTTGCGGCCGTAGGAAAAGACCAATGAATTTATTTCCTCAATCGAAAATCGCCAGTCGATAGAGCTGAAAGCCTTGCCCTACCTGCCCTGCGACCCTTTCGCCCTCACTGCGAAAAGCGCTAACCGATTGAACAGGAACAGATTTATCCTGATTCAAGGTTGACAGCCCGGCGATCCTCTGTAGAATGCCGACACACAGACGCGGGATGGAGCAGTCTGGTAGCTCGTCGGGCTCATAACCCGAAGGTCGTCGGTTCAAATCCGGCTCCCGCAACCAAACATCAAAAAAGGCTACTCGAAAGAGTGGCCTTTTTTGTATCTGTTGAAAAAGTCCTTTCGCAACAATGATCTGTCACGCTGCAGTGAAACGTTCAGGATCGTCAGCCCCGCCGAGTTGCGACTATGCTTGAGTCGCAGGCAAGACGTCTGCAGTCCATTACCTGCCCTCGCCCATACCGGATGAGAGGCGTAGTATTTTGTGATTATTTTTTTCTACAGGGATTGGTAACTTGGCTGGATACCTCCATCCTGTCGCGCACAATCCAAGAGGTGATTGATGCGCGCCAACTCGTCTGATCCACAAGACACTGTCACAGCAGAACAACCGATCAAACCCGAGCGCCTGCGCTTGCTGGATCGGTTGAGCAAGTATCGCCAGCCGATCGGTCTGGCGGTGACGTTGCTGCTGTTTGCCATTGCGCTGATTGCCTGTCGCCATCTGCTGAGCGAGCTCGATCTCTATGCGCTGCACGACTCGATTCTGGCCGTGCCGAAACCGGCCCTGCTCGGAGCATTGGGTGCGACGGTCGTCGGCTTCATTATATTGCTGGGCTATGAATGGTCGGCCAGCCGTTATGCCGGCGTGACCTTGCCGCCGCGAACCCTGGCGCTGGGCGGCTTCACCGCGTTTGCGATTGGCAATGCCATCGGCCTGTCGCTGCTGTCCGGCGGCTCGGTACGCTACCGTTTATATGCACGACACGGTCTGGGGGCATCGGAAGTCGCGCACATGACCCTGTTCGCCAGCCTGTCGCTGGGTTGCGCGCTGCCACCGCTGGCCGCCCTCGCGACCCTGAGCAACCTGCCCGCCGCCTCTGCCGCCCTGGGTCTGTCTGAGGGCTTGCTCGGCACGGTTGCCATGGTGGTGCTGGGGCTTGGCGCCATTCTGGCGATCGGCATCTATCGCCGACGCCTGCCGGAGCAACCCTACCGTGACAATCTGCTGGTCAGGGCCGGTCGCCGGACCTTGCGCCTGCCAGGCCGACGTCTGACCTTCCTGCAACTGATCATCACTGCCCTCGACGTCGCCGCAGCGGCCACCGTGCTCTATTTGTTGCTGCCGGAAGCTCCGCCATTCGGCGCCTTCCTGCTGGTGTATCTGCTGGCCCTGGCCGCCGGCGTCCTCAGCCATGTGCCGGGCGGTGTCGGGGTTTTCGAAGCGATCCTGCTGGCCGCGTTCGCCGACACGCTCGGCGCCGCGCCACTGGCCGCTGCTCTGTTGCTCTATCGCCTGATCTATGTGGTGCTGCCGCTACTGGTGGCCTGCGTGTTTTTGCTGATCAACGAAGGCCAACGCCTGTTCCAGACCCAGACCATGCGCGCGGCCTCCGGTCTGGCGGCGCCGATTCTGGCGGTGCTGGTGTTCCTGTCCGGCGTGGTGTTGCTGTTTTCCGGTGCTACGCCGGAGATCGATACTCGCCTGGAGCACATCGGTTTTCTGATCCCGCATCGTCTGGTCGACGCTTCGCACTTCGGTGCCAGCCTGATCGGCGTGCTGTGCCTGCTGCTCGCCCAAGGCCTGCGCCGTCGCCTGTCGGCGGCGTGGATGCTGACCACCATTCTGTTGCTGGTCGGCGCCCTGCTCTCGCTGCTCAAAGGCTTCGACTGGGAAGAAGCCACGCTGATGACGCTCACCGCCGCACTGCTGGGGGTGTTCCGTCGCTCGTTCTATCGCCCGAGCCGCCTGACCGAACTGCCGTTCTCGCCGCTGTATCTGGTGGCCAGCCTCTGCGTATTGGGCGCTTCGACCTGGCTGCTGCTGTTCGCCTACCAGGACGTACCGTACAGCCATCAACTGTGGTGGCAGTTCACCCTCGACGCTGACGCCCCACGTGGTCTGCGCTCGCTGCTCGGTGCCGCCGTGCTGCTGCTGGTGATCGCCCTGACCTGGCTGCTGCGTACCGCCCGCCCGGTGATCCATCTGCCGACCCCGGACGAACTGGATCGCGCCGCGAAAATTCTGATGGCCTCCTCGCAACCCGATGGCGGCCTCGCCCTGACCGGTGACAAGGCGCTGCTGTTTCACCCCAACGACGAGGCGTTCCTGATGTACGCCCGCCGTGGCCGCAGCCTGGTGGCGCTGTACGACCCGATCGGCCCCGGCCAGCAGCGCGCCGAGATGATCTGGCAGTTCCGCGACCTGTGCGACATCCATCACACCCGTCCCGTGTTCTATCAGGTACGGGCCGAAAACCTGCCGTACTACATGGACATCGGCCTGACCGCGATCAAGCTCGGCGAAGAAGCCCGGGTCGATCTGCATCGCTTTGACCTGGAAGCCAAGGGCAAAGAGATGAAGGATCTGCGCTACACCTGGAACCGTGGCACCCGCGACGGCTTGTCGCTGGAGATCCACGAGCCGGGACAAGCGCCGATGGATGAGTTGAAAGTGATTTCCGATGCGTGGCTGACCGGCAAGAACGTGCGTGAGAAAGGTTTCTCCCTCGGCCGTTTCAGCGACGATTACCTGAAGCACTTCCGCATTGCGGTGATTCGCTTCGAAGGCCGCCCGGTGGCGTTCGCCAATCTGCTCGAGACCTACGGCCATGACCTGGCCAGTCTCGACCTGATGCGCTCGCACCCGGACGCCCCCAAGCTGACCATGGAGTACCTGATGGTCGGCCTGATTCAACACTATAAGAGTCACGGATACGCGCGCTTCAGCCTGGGCATGGTGCCATTGTCGGGGTTGCAACCCCGGCGCGGTGCACCGCTGACCCAGCGTCTGGGCTCGATGGTCTTCCGCCGTGGTGAGCAGTTGTACAACTTCCAAGGCTTGCGCCGCTTCAAAGACAAGTTCCAGCCTGACTGGGAACCCCGTTATATGGCCGTGCCCGCCGGACTCGATCCGCTGGTGGCGCTGGCCGATACTGCTGCCCTGATCGCGGGCGGCTTGACTGGATTGGTGAAACGCTGATGATTCAACGCTCCCTGAAGTACATCCTGGCCGCATTGATTGTGCTGGCCCTGATTGCCGGCGGCGGTTACTGGTACCTCAAACGTCCGGCACCCCAACCGACGCTGCAACCGCTGACTGCCGCTGATGGCACGGTCATGACCCGCGTCATCCCGGGCACCCAGCCCAAGGCGCAGGTGCTGGTGGCGGTCAATGACGACCAGAAGCTGACCGACAATCAACTGAGCACCCTGAGCCGCAGTGCTTCGGCGCAGATCGTTCAGGTGATTCTGCCCAAGGACTGCCTGCAACAGAGCCGCGCCCTGCAAACCGGCCTGCGCGAACTCAATGGCCCGGCCACGCTGGTCAGCGGTATCGGCCCAGGCGCCGTGCTCGCCTGGCGCTGGTTGTCCGAGCAAAAAGACGACAAGGCCCAGGCGATCTCGGTTGACCTCGCCCTGGAAAAACCCGGCTGCACCCACCTGCTGCCGAAATCCGCGGCTCACGGCCACTGGCTGGTGGCGTGGAACGACAACCCGGACGACACCAGCGCCGGCTTCGTGCGCGACCAACCGAACGCCGAAACCAGCATCAGTGACTACGACATCACCCTGCCACAAGTGCTGAACAACGAACTGCGCAAGATCCTCGTCGGCGGCGACAAGGCCAACGGCGGTCTGGCGATCCCGGTGGTGGAAGTGCCGGCCGGTCAGGCGAAAGACACCGTGACCCTGTTCCTCTCCGGTGACGGCGGCTGGCGCGACCTCGACCGCGACGTAGCGGGCGAGATGGCCAAGATCGGCTACCCGGTGGTCGGCATCGACACCCTGCGCTACTACTGGCAGCACAAGAGCCCTGAGCAAAGCGCGCTGGACCTGACCGAGCTGATGCAGCACTACCGCCAGAAGTGGGGCACCAAGCGCTTCATCCTGACCGGTTACTCGTTCGGTGCCGACGTCCTGCCGGCGATCTACAACCGCCTGCCGGACACCGAGCAGCAGCGCATCGACGCCATCATCCTGCTGGCCTTCGCCCGCACCGGCAGCTTCGAAATCGAAGTCGAAGGCTGGCTCGGCAACGCCGGCAAAGAAGCCGCCACCGGCCCGGAAATGGCCAAGCTGCCACCGGCGAAGGTGGTGTGCATCTACGGCGCCGAAGAAACCGACGAAAGCGGCTGCACCGACAAGACGGCAGTCGGCGAAGCAGTGAAACTGCCCGGCGGCCACCACTTCGACGAGAACTACCCGGCGCTGGCCAAGCGCTTGGTGGATTTGATCGAGAAGCGCCAGAGCAAGGACTCGGTCGCCGAAGAGTGATCTGAGCCTCCACAAAAAGCCCCCGCAACTTCGCAGTTTCGGGGGCTTTTTACATTCCAGCAGCCACAAAAAAACGTGTGGGAGCGAGCCTGCTCGCGAAAGCGGTGGGTCAGCTTGCAGATTCGTCGACTGACACTACGCCTTCGCGAGCAGGCTCGCTCCTACAAGGGATGGCGCTGGATTCAGACAGCTCGTCAGTCTCGCCGGCCAAGCTGAACATCTATCCACGTGACATCATCGTCGCCAACGCTAAAATCGCTATTCGGCGCCGCCAACAAACTGCTTTGCTGGGCTTGCGTCAAGTCCGCCCAAAATCCATCAGTGACAAATACCAAGCGCTCAACAGTATCCAGAGCACAACAAACAAAGTCAGGGTTCGGGACCCGATTGATCTTCAAGCATCGCGTTACCAAATTTCGCGCGGGGTCTTGCGCCAACTCACAGTGCGAACGGTCGCGCCGCCAATTGGCCTTGCAGTGAGGTGGCGTAATCCAATCGATGGCACCCGCCAACGTCACAATCCCGCATGAACAGTCTCCCTCGTATGCAACGGTAAGTCGGCCATGAGCGACCAAGCCAATCAGGTAACAGATGGCTCCCGTCTGATCAGCAGGCAACGACGCATGAAAATCCGCCAGTATTGAACCCAATAGGCGCTCAACAGCTGCGGGTTCTGCAGGATAGCTCCCCTGCTCCATCTGTGTGGAATGAGCCGCCAACATGCCGCTCACGAAGCTTTCAGCCAGATGTCCACTGCCGCGCTTGGAAGTGCCATCCGCGACAACAAAAAAACCACCGTCACCCTCACAGGTCGCTCCGGCATAGTCATTATTTCCTCTGCTGGCTTGCCCAGTGATTGATCGGGAGTGGTATCTCATGCGTTGGCCAGCGCTTTCATACGCCTGTGAATAATCTGCCCTCTACCTGGATTCGCCTGCACCGAGCCTGAACTTTCGATCACGTAGCCAACCCCATCCAACGCCATCAGCTTGTGGATTCCCTTTGTGATGAACGCCTTGAGGTCCTTGTCAGCCTGGCGCACCTCCTCCAACAGCTCAGGCCGACCATCGATCAAGATGATCATGTCCTCGACATCCTTATGATAAGGATCACCATTTCCCCGACCACTGAAAGCTTCCAGTTTCGTCGCGAGAAAATACGCGGGCTGGAATATCTGGATGGCAGTGCCGCTGGGCAGGGTGAATTTATCCGCCCTCGCCAGCCCCTCAACGAACCAGCGGTTGGCATAGCCGAGCACTGCAGGGTCGGAAGGCATGACATCCACGACAACGTCATTGAAGCGAAAACGACAATTGACCTCGTCCTCACCGGTGATCTTGAATCCCTTAGCCGCCAGCCGTTCGGTGAGTTGGTTCCAGGCGCTGATACCGGCCAACTCGATCACTAGATCAACGTCATCAGTGAAACGAATGTCGTCCAGCACGGCTGTATCTGTAACCAGCATGGCGGTTGTACAACCGCCAACAAAAGCAACTTCGGCGAGAAACGCCTCGCCCAAGCCTTCAGCCACGAACTCAATGAGTTCGTAGTTGTGATCCGCGTTTGACGACATGTTATTTCAGCCCCATCCCTGCCTTCAGAATACTGATTGCCACACCACACTCACGCGGACCACCCAGACGGATTGCATCAGCGAGCGCCAGATAGTGGTAAAGAATCCGGTCTTTTTTCACCGCTGCTGGCACTGTTTTGTAAAGCGGCTCTATCGCTTGGCCTCGCTCGGTTCCCTGCGCATCCGGCCAGACCGGAATCAAACCACCCGCACTCTTGATACTTTTGGACAGCGCAGGCGCCGCAAAACCCGTGGGTATGCCACGAACAATCGCGCCAGGCTTGACCGGGAAGAAGTACTTCAGCGCGTGCTCGGTAATTTTCAGCAGTTCCCGGCGGTGCACTTTGGCAAGCCCGGTGTCGTAGTCATGGATGAGCAATCCGGATTCCCGGCATCGGGCGAGAGCATTTGAGACTTCGCTTTTGCTCAGTCCGAGAGAGGCAGACAGTGCACGCAGAGAGTACCGATCGCTCCAACTTGTCAGCGGTGGATCAGATGCTGGTTCCGCCCATCCTTCCCACCCTGGCCCATCAGCGAAAGGCGAGTCGAATTCGCGGCGCTGGAAGATTGTGTCTTCGCCATCAGTGGAGTAGGTGACCAATGGCTTCCCCACACTCTCCCCTGCGGTCATTCGGCTGACGACATAAGGCCTGAGCAGCTCTTCAACCCTGTCCGAATTCGATTCGGCCTCCATCTCCCCCAGGAGGTTCTCTTCCTGAGCGTGGAGACTGGCAATTTTGAACAAAAGTAAAATGTCTTGACTCTTCATTTAAATCAAAACCTCAAGTGTCCACATTCCATAAAACGTGGACACTTGTCTCACTGCCGAGGCCGGGTCGTCAAGCCCTTGGGTCGATCACTAACCGCTGCATACCTTGCCCGCATATCGTCATGGCTGATTGCTTGGGCCAGATCAAAGATAAGCAATCGCTCACTGGCCTTCTTTTCGATACGAGGGCACCTCGGTTCATCCTGTGCTTCTTGTTGCGCTGATGCTGTCATACGTACCTGAATGCTTTGCACACGTCGGTTCGTGCGTGACGTTTAGTATCGTTTACTTCCAGTCTCGCAATATCAGATGACGCCCACAGACCTTGTAGGCAAACTCCGAAACTCGTGTTCGGGCGCCTTGCCGCTCTATTGCGCTGTTTTTCGACGGGATACTCTCCGGACGTCGCTGACCCATTCAGCGATCGGGCTTGGTAACCCGGTGGAATAAGGCGCAACAGCGCACCCGACACGACTCAGGCGAAACCCGTCCGAGCCCCTGTGTTATGGCAGCTGTGCGTGGGACGCTTTCGGGCGTGCCGGTTTCCTTGATTCCCCGGTTTACCAACCTGCGCACAGCTGCCACCCATTCGCTTGGTATCGGATGCGGCAGCTCTCGAAATCAAGGGAACTGACAATGAACAATCCATCTGATCTTAAAACCATCGGCTTCACCCCCTTCCTCTACAACTCGGATCAAGCGTTCTTCAACGTCCGCTCCGGCATCCCGATCATCGATGCCTTGTCGCAATCCTCCGACCTGCTATCCCTCGCCAAATCCTTCGCAGAAGACGCTGCCTTCATCAGAGACACCGACCGCCATGCCTGGGCCGCGCATTACCTGACGGTGATGGGCAAAGCCTTGATTGATGATGTGATTCAGGCGTTGATCCCACGACCTGCGCGCACGAAGACCGAGCCTGAAGCAGAGATACCTGAAAGCTTGTAGAGGTTTGAAGATCAAAAGATCGCAGCCTTCGGCAGCTCCTACATTGGAATGCGAAACCTGTAGGAGCTGCCGAAGGCTGCGATCTTTTGATCTGAAGTTGCCGCCCACAAAAAACCCCCCGCCAGCCACAAGGCTGACGGGGGCTTCTGCTATAACGCGAAGTTACATTTCTACCTGCGTCCCCAACTCAATCACCCGGTTCAGCGGCAGATTGAAGAACCTCAGGTTGCCGTTGGCGTTCTTCAACATGAACGCAAACAGCGCCTCACGCCAACGGGCCATGCCTTCGAGTTTCGAGGCGATCACCGTTTCGCGGCTGAGGAAGTAGGTGGTACGCATCGGGCTGAAGTCCAGGTCATCCAGATGGCACAGCTTCAGCGCCTGCGGCACGTCCGGCTCGTCGGTGAAGCCGAAGTGCAGGATCACCCGGAAGAAGCCTTCGCCGTAGGAGTCCACTTCAAAGCGCCGCGCTGGCGGTACACGCGGGATGTCTTCGTAGACCACCGTCAGCAACACCACTTGCTCATGCAGCACCTGGTTATGCAGCAGGTTGTGCAACAGCGCGTGCGGCACGGCGTCGGAGCGCGCGGTGAGGAACACCGCAGTGCCCTGCACCCGGTGCGGTGGTTGCACGCGGATGCTGCTGATGAAGATCGGCAGCGGCAGCGCGCCTTCGTCGAGTCGCTCGACCAGCAATTGCTTGCCGCGTTTCCAGGTGGTCATCAGCACGAACAGCGCAATACCGGCGATCACCGGGAACGCACCACCCTGGACGATCTTCGGTACGTTGGCGGCGAAGTACAGACCGTCCACCAGCAGGAAGCCGATCAGCACAGGCACCGCAAGGATCGGTGGCCATTTCCACAGCAGCAGCATCACCGCCGACACCAGAATGGTGGTCATCAGCATGGTGCCGGTCACCGCCACGCCGTAGGCCGAAGCCAGAGCGCCTGAGGATTCGAAGCCGAGCACCAGCAGCACAACGCCGACCATCAGCGACCAGTTCACCGCGCCGATGTAGATCTGGCCCTGCTCATCGCTGGAGGTGTGCTGGATGTACATGCGCGGGATGTAGCCGAGCTGGATCGCTTGACGCGTCAGGGAGAACGCGCCGGAAATCACCGCTTGCGAGGCGATAACAGTGGCCAGGGTCGACAGCCCCACCAGCGGAATCAGCGCCCAGCTTGGCGCCAGCAGGTAGAACGGGTTACGCGCCGCTTCCGGATTGTCCAGCAACAGAGCGCCCTGACCGAAGTAGTTCAGTACCAGCGCCGGCAGCACCAGCAGAAACCACGCACGGGCAATCGGCTTGCGGCCGAAGTGGCCCATGTCGGCGTACAGCGCTTCGGCACCGGTCAGCGCCAGCACGACCGCGCCGAGGATCGCCACCCCCATGCCGGCATGCACCATGAAGAAGCGCACCGCCCACACTGGGTTCA
Organism: Pseudomonas sp. AD21; assembly: GCF_002878485.1. Lineage (NCBI taxonomy): Bacteria > Pseudomonadati > Pseudomonadota > Gammaproteobacteria > Pseudomonadales > Pseudomonadaceae > Pseudomonas > Pseudomonas sp. AD21. The sequence continues at coordinate 110,283 of NZ_NQYG01000013.1, read as the reverse complement.
GCGCATGCAGCACTTCCGGGGTGTGGCTGATGCCATACACACCGAGGGCACCGAGGACGAGGAACCAAGTGACCATGATCGGCCCGAACAGAATGCCGATCCGTGCCGTACCGTGACGCTGAATCAGAAACAGCGCCACCAGCACCACCAACGACAGCGGCACTACCCAGTGATCGATGCCATCAAACGCCAGGCCCAGACCTTCGATCGCCGACAACACGGAAATCGCCGGGGTGATCATGCTGTCGCCATAAAACAGCGCCGCACCGATCAGCCCGCAGACCACCAGCAATGAACGCAGCTTCTTGCGCCCGCCCGCCGCGCGACGCGCCAGCGCGGTGAGTGCCATGATCCCGCCCTCACCCTGGTTGTCGGCGCGCAGGACGAACATCATGTATTTGATCGACACGACCCAGATCAGCGACCAGAAGATCAACGACAGAATGCCCAGCACCCCATCGTGATTGACGGGCACGCCATAGCCGCCGGAAAACACTTCTTTGAGGGTGTACAACGGGCTCGTGCCGATGTCGCCGTAAACCACCCCGACTGCCGCAACCAGCATGCTCAGCGGTTTTGCAGCCGAATGCTCGGCGCCCGCCGCCTGACTACTTGCCTGACCCATCCAACACTCCTACTTCTCAGAACCGGCTTCTTTGAATGAAGCACTATGCTTTGTGGTGCAGCATGCGCTGTTTTACCTGTTGTTACAGACGTTTTGTTGACTGTAAAAAATTGGTAAAGCTCAACGGCGCGAAGCATAGCGCAGCACTCGTCGTATTTCCCTGCATAAAGCTGGTCAAGTGCGTTGCTCATCGCTAGAATTGCGCACTTTTTGATCAGAGGCGCACCCTAAGCGCCCATCCGTCGGCTTTCCCACACGGCAAGCGACGTCACAAGATACCGAGGTTAGACATGTCCACCACTCCTGCGCCGGCCAATCCAAAGGTTGGCTTTGTATCTCTGGGTTGCCCGAAAGCACTGGTCGACTCCGAGCGCATCCTGACCCAGCTGCGCATGGAAGGCTATGACGTGGTGTCCACCTACCAGGACGCCGACGTGGTTGTGGTCAACACCTGCGGCTTCATCGACTCGGCCAAGGCTGAGTCGCTGGAAGTGATCGGTGAAGCGATCAAGGAAAACGGCAAGGTGATCGTCACCGGTTGCATGGGCGTGGAAGAAGGCAACATCCGCGACGTGCACCCGAGCGTGCTGGCCGTGACCGGCCCGCAGCAGTACGAGCAAGTGGTCAATGCCGTGCACGAAGTCGTGCCGCCGCGTAAAGATCACAACCCGCTGATCGACCTGGTGCCGCCGCAAGGCATCAAGCTGACCCCGCGCCACTACGCTTATCTGAAGATTTCCGAAGGCTGCAACCACAGCTGCTCGTTCTGCATCATCCCGTCGATGCGCGGCAAACTGGTCAGCCGTCCGGTCGGTGACGTGCTCGACGAAGCCCAGCGTCTGGTCAAATCCGGCGTTAAAGAGTTGTTGGTTATTTCGCAAGACACCAGCGCTTATGGCGTTGACGTGAAATATCGCACCGGTTTCTGGAACGGCGCGCCGGTGAAAACCCGCATGACCGAACTCTGCGAAGCGCTGAGCACCCTCGGTGTCTGGGTGCGTCTGCACTACGTTTACCCGTACCCGCACGTTGACGAACTGATCCCGCTGATGGCCGCCGGCAAGATCCTGCCGTACCTGGACATCCCGTTCCAGCACGCCAGCCCGAAAGTCCTGAAGTCGATGAAACGCCCGGCGTTCGAAGACAAGACCCTGGCGCGGATCAAGAACTGGCGCGAAATCTGCCCGGACCTGATCATCCGTTCGACCTTCATCGTCGGCTTCCCGGGCGAAACCGAAGAAGACTTCCAGTACCTGCTGAACTGGCTGACCGAAGCCCAGCTCGACCGCGTCGGCTGCTTCCAGTACTCGCCGGTGGACGGCGCTCCGGCCAATGATCTGGATCTGGAGATCGTTCCGGACGACGTCAAGCAAGACCGTTGGGATCGCTTCATGGCGCACCAGCAGGCGATCAGCTCGGCCCGTCTGCAGATGCGCATCGGCCGCGAGATCGAAGTGCTGGTGGACGAAGTCGACGAGCAAGGCGCGGTCGGCCGCTGCTTCTTCGACGCTCCGGAAATCGACGGCAACGTGTTTATCGATAACGGCAGCAATTTGAAGCCGGGCGACAAGGTCTGGTGCAAGGTGACTGATGCTGACGAATATGATCTGTGGGCTGAGCAGATCTGATCTGATCTGAACGTCAAAAGCCCCTCACCCTAACCCTCTCCCAGAGGGAGAGGGGACTGATCGAGGTGTTCTTTCGAATTACACCGACCTGAACGTTCGAGTCGAACTCAGGTTTTGAACAGCATGAAGATCAGCTCCCTTCTCCCTCGCGCTCTCCCAGAGGGAGCGGGGACTGATCGAGGTGTTCTTTCGAATTGCGGCGACCTGAAATATCGAGTCGAACTCAGGTTTTGAACAGCATGAAGATCAGCTCCCTTCCCCCTCGCCCCCTCTGGGGGAGAGGGTTGGGGTGAGGGGGAGAGTTCTTGCTGGCGACAGAGATAGCCAGCCAGACACCGCAACAAATACAGAAAGCCCCGCTCTTTTTACAAGATGCGGGGCTTTTTTACGGCTATCGTTTAGCGGGGGACGGACTCCCTTGAAACGGACAAGAGGCAGACGGGCATGCGTCACCATTCGGTCATCCATACGCCGAAACTCAGCGATTATCAGGAACTGACCCGGGTCTGGGAGGCCTCGGTTCGCGCCACCCATGATTTTCTGCCGGACAGCTATATCGAACTGCTGCGTAATCTGGTGCTCACGCGTTATCTGGATGCGGTGATGTTGATCTGCACCAAGGACGCCAATCAGCGCATTACCGGGTTTGCCGGTGTTGCGGCGGGCAAAATTGAAATGCTGTTCATCGATCCGGATTATCGGGGGCAGGGCTTGGGCAAGAAACTGCTCAACTACGCGATGCAGCACCTGAATGCCGATGAACTCGACGTCAACGAACAGAATCCGCAAGCGCTGGGCTTCTATTTCAAGCAGGGGTTCGAAGTGATCGGCCGCTCGGAGGTCGATGGCATGGGCCAACCGTATCCGTTGTTGCATATGCGTTTGCGACAAAATCAGCAACGCTCAGGCAACGGCTGACACAACACAACCCCATGTAGGAGTGAGCCTGCTCGCGATGCAGGCGCCGCGGTCAGTCAGATACACCGCGGTGATGCAATCGCCAGCAGGCTGGCTCCCACAGGGAATTGCGAACAGCCTGAAAATGGAACCGGGCTTAACCGGCGCCAGGCAGGTACAATGCCCACCCCTTTTTTGTTACGGCCCTGTCATGACTGACCCGATTCGCCTCTCCAAACGCCTCATCGAACTGGTCGGTTGCTCCCGCCGGGAGGCCGAGCTGTTCATCGAGGGCGGCTGGGTCACCGTGGACGGCGAAGTGATCGACGAACCGCAGTTCAAGGTCGGCGACCAGAAGGTCGAGCTCGACAAGGACGCCAAGGCCACCGCACCAGAGCCGGTGACCATCCTGCTCAACGCGCCGGCCGGCATGGGCATCGAGGCCGCCATGCAGTCACTCAGCGCCGAGACCCTCAGCGAAGAGCACCGCTACGGCAAACGTCCGTTGCGCGGGCACTTCCTGCGCCTGACCGCCAGTGCCGATCTGCAGGCCAAGGCCAGCGGGCTGCTGGTGTTCACCCAGGACTGGAAAATCCTGCGCAAGCTCACCGCCGACGCCGCCAAGATCGAGCAGGAATACGTGGTCGAAGTTGAAGGTGACATGGTCGCCCACGGCCTCAATCGCCTGCAGCACGGCCTCACCCACAAGGGCAAGGAGCTGCCGCCGGTCAAAGCCAGTTGGCAGAACGAAAACCGCCTGCGCTTCGCCATGAAAAACCCGCAGCCGGGAATCATCGCGCAGTTCTGCGAAGCGGTCGGCCTGAAAGTCATCGGTATTCGCCGGATCCGCATCGGCGGTGTGTCGATCGGCAAGGTCCCGGTCGGCCAATGGCGCTACCTGTCCGGCAAAGAGAAGTTCTAAGACTTCCCCTGCCGCCACACATTCCGGCAGCGCGCCTGCGCGTTGCCCACAACGAAATATCAGGATTGCCCACATGGTTCATAACGACGTACTGCGCAGCGTGCGCTACATGCTCGACATCAGCGACAAGAAAGTTGTCGAGATCATCAAACTCGGCGGCATGGAAGTAGCGCTCGCTGACGTGGTGACCTGGCTCGACAAGAAAGAAGAAGACGAAGAAGGCTTCGTGCGTTGCCCGGACGAAGTCATCGCGCACTTCCTCGACGGCCTGGTGGTCTTCAAGCGCGGCAAGGACGAAAGCCGTCCGCCACAGCCGATCGAAGTGCCGGTGACCAACAACATCATCCTGAAAAAGCTGCGCGTGGCGTTCGAGCTGAAAGAAGACGACATGCACGCGATCCTCAAGGCTGCCGAGTTCCCGGTGTCCAAGCCTGAGCTGAGTGCGCTGTTCCGCAAGGTCGGCCACACCAACTACCGCCTGTGCGGCGACCAGTTGCTGCGCAACTTCCTCAAGGGCCTGACCCTGCGCGTTCGCGGCTGATCACGAATTCAGCTTTAAACCAGCGGTGCGGCTTTCGCGAGCAGGCTCGCTCCCACAAGGGCTTTGTGTACACCACCAATCCATTGTGGGAGCGAGCCTGCTCGCGAAGGCGGACTGACAGCCAACACCGCACTTGAAGCCCTGCGGGTTATCATCCCCACCTCGCTCCTGCCTCGACTCCAGACCATGACTTACAGCGTCTCCCCCATCGGTTTCGTGCGCTCCTGCTTCAAGGAGAAGTTCGCCATCCCACGCCAACCGCAACTGGCCCCCGCCGCCCGTGGCGTGCTGGAACTGGTAGCACCGTTCGATCAGGGTGACGCCGTGCAAGGTCTGGATCAGGTCAGCCATGTCTGGCTGCTGTTCCTGTTTCATCAGGCGCTGGAAGATAAACCACGGCTGAAAGTGCGCCCACCACGCCTGGGCGGCAACAAGTCGATGGGCGTGTTCGCCACCCGCGCCACCCACCGCCCCAATGGCATCGGCCAGTCAGTGGTGAAGCTGGACAAGGTTGAGGTCAATCGGCTGTTCATCTCGGGGATCGACTTGCTCGACGGCACGCCGATTCTCGACATCAAACCCTATGTGCCTTACGCCGACATCATCGCTGACGCCGCCAACAGCATCGCCAGCGCGGCGCCACAACTAATCGACGTGCAGTGGACCGACGCCGCGCTGCAACAGGCGCACGGACATGCACAGCGCCTTGGCGAGCCTTTGGTCGAGTTGATCGAGCAGTGCCTGGCTCAAGATCCGCGTCCGGCGTATCAGACGCCGGCGCCGGAGCGTGAATATGGCGCGCAGTTCTGGGACCTGGACGTGCGTTGGCATTACCCGACGCCCGAGCAGATCCGGGTGCTGGAAGTGATTCCCGCCACGGCGTAAACCCCGGAAACGAAAAAGCCCGCGTTGCCTTCTCAGGCAACGCGGGCTTTTTAATGCAATACAAATCAATGTGGGAGCGAACCTGCTCGCGAAAGCGGTCTGTCATTCACATGTGCATTGAATGACACAATGCCTTCGCGAGCAGGCTCGCTCCCACAGGTATTTCGTTTTACTTCTCGACGAACGCACGCTCGATCAGATAGTCACCCGGCTCGCGCATACGCGCCGAGATCTTCAGGCCGAAGCTGTCGAGCACTTCGCTGGTCTCGTCGAGCATGCTCGGGCTGCCGCAGATCATCGCGCGGTCGTCCTGTGGGTTGATCGGTGGCAGACCGATGTCGCTGAACAGCTTGCCGCTGCGCATCAGGTCGGTCAAACGGCCCTGGTTCTCGAACGGCTCGCGGGTCACGGTCGGGTAGTAGATCAACTTGTCACGCAACGCTTCACCGAAGAACTCGTTCTGCGGCAGGTGCTCGGTGATGAATTCGCGGTAGGCGACTTCGTTGACGTAACGCACACCGTGAACCAGGATCACTTTTTCAAAGCGCTCGTAGGTTTCCGGGTCCTGAATCACGCTCATGAACGGCGCCAGGCCAGTACCGGTGCTCAGCAGGTACAAGTGCTTGCCCGGGTTCAGGTCGTCGAGAACCAGGGTGCCGGTAGGCTTCTTCGAGATGATGATCTCGTCGCCTTCCTTCAAATGCTGCAGCTGCGAGGTCAGCGGGCCGTCCTGCACCTTGATGCTGAAGAACTCCAGATGCTCTTCCCAGTTCGGGCTGGCGATCGAGTAAGCGCGCATAAGCGGGCGGCCGTTGGGCTGTTGCAGGCCGATCATCACGAACTGACCGTTCTCGAAGCGCAGGCCCGGATCGCGGGTGCACTTGAAGCTGAACAGAGTGTCGTTCCAGTGATGAACACTGAGGACACGCTCGTGGTTCATGTTGCTCATGTACGTTTGACTCCTGGAGATTGGGTCTGCGCTGGCTTTTGAAGGCGACGGTGCGCAATTGCATCGCATTCTAATAGCGACGACAATATCTGTTAACTGGATTATTAAGATAAGGGTTATCGGTTATATCGATATGCGATTTACTCTCCGTCAACTGCAAGTCTTCGTCGCCGTCGCCCAGCAGGAAAGCGTATCCCGTGCTGCGGGTCTGCTCAACCTCTCGCAATCGGCAGCAAGCACCTCAATCACCGAACTGGAGCGCCAGTCCAGCTGCCAGCTGTTCGATCGCGCCGGCAAACGCCTGAGCCTCAACGCCCTCGGCAAACAGTTGTTGCCACAAGCGGTGGCCCTCCTCGACCAGTCCAAGGAAATAGAAGACCTGCTCAACGGCAAATCCGGTTTCGGCTCGCTGTCGGTGGGCGCCACCCTGACCATCGGCAATTACCTGGCGACCCTGTTGATCGGCGGCTTCATGCAGCGCCATCCGGAAAGCCAGGTAAAACTGCACGTACAGAACACTGCCAATATCGTGCATCAGGTCGCTCACTACGAAATTGATCTGGGTCTGATCGAAGGCGATTGCAGCCACCCGGACATCGAAGTGCAGAGCTGGGTCGAAGATGAGCTGGTGGTGTTCTGCGCGCCGCAACATCCGCTGGCCAAACGCGGCAGCGCGACCATGGAGGAGCTGACCCATGAGGCGTGGATTCTGCGTGAACAAGGCTCTGGCACGCGACTGACCTTCGATCAGGCCATGCGGCACCATCGCAGTGCGCTTAATATCCGTCTGGAGCTGGAGCACACCGAAGCGATAAAGCGCGCGGTGGAATCAGGGCTGGGGATTGGCTGCATCTCGCGGCTGGCGCTGCGCGATGCGTTCCGGCGCGGCAGTCTGGTGGCGGTGGAAACGCCGGACCTGGATCTGTCCCGGCAGTTCTACTTCATCTGGCACAAGCAGAAATACCAGACCTCGGCCATGCGTGAGTTTCTCGATCTGTGCCGCGCTTTCACCGCCGGGGTCCAGCGCAGCGACGAGATCGTTTTGCCGAGTATCGCTTAAAGCAGAATCACCGCCCACACCAGGGCGATCATGCTCAGGGCCACGAATTGCGCAGCGCTGCCCATGTCCTTGGCGTTCTTCGACAGCGGGTGCAGCTCCAGGGAGATGCGGTCGATGGCCGCTTCTACCGCCGAGTTCAGCAACTCGACGATCAGCGCCAGCAGGCAGACGGCGATGAGCAAGGCCTGTTCGACGCGGCTGACATTGAGGAAGAACGTCAGCGGAATCAGCACCACATTGAGCAGCACCAGTTGGCGGAACGCCGCTTCGCCGGTGAAGGCTGCGCGCAGGCCGTCCAGCGAGTAACCGGAAGCGTTGAGGATGCGTTTCAGGCCGGTCTGGCCCTTGAAAGGTGACATAAAGTAAAAACCAACCAAAAAGGAGTGGGAAAGCTAGATCAACAAAAGTCAAAAAAGCGTGAAGACGCCAGCCATTATTGGCTCGGAATTGACTCAAGTTGTTGCAGAAGTAATGCCGCTTGTGTCCGGGTACGCACATTCAGCTTGCGAAAGATCGCCGTGACGTGGGCCTTGATGGTCGCTTCGGACACGCTCAGCTCATAGGCAATCTGCTTGTTCAGCAAGCCTTCACAGACCATGGTCAATACGCGGAACTGCTGCGGGGTGAGGCTGGCCAGGCCATCGCTGGCGGCTTTGGCTTCGTCGGAAACGCTGACCGCTTCGAACGCCTGCGGTGGCCAGAACACGTCGCCATCGAGCACTTTGCGCACCGCTTCCTGAATCACGCTCAGGTCGCTGGACTTGGGAATGAAGCCGCTGGCGCCGAACTCCCGGGACTTGACCATGACCGAGGCTTCTTCCTGGGCCGAGACCATCACCACCGGGATCTGCGGGTATTGTCCGCGCAGCATGACCAACCCGGAAAAACCGAAAGCACCGGGCATGTTCAGGTCCAGCAGGACCAGATCCCAGTCAGCCTTTTCGGTCAGGCGCGCTTCCAGTTCGGCGATGCTCGCCACCTCCACCAGCCGTACATCCGGGCCAAGGCCCAGCGTCACCGCTTGATGCAGTGCGCTACGAAATAGAGGGTGATCATCGGCAATCAGGATGTCGTATGTGGCCATTTTTCAAATGATCCTGTTTTTGATGGCAGACCCGACGCATTCGGGCCTCACCAAAGCAACTCAAGAGACCAGCGTAAAGCGGTCTCCACAGGGGCACGTTCAACGCCAATCACTTGCAAACACGGCGTTTCAAACCTTGGCCGCACCCTAATCGGCGCCAAGCATGCCCAGCGAAGCCGGGGTGGTCAAGCAGCACGGCCGCCGCGGTGTGAAGTATGGGCCACTATGGGGCCAACACCGCTTGCGGCTTTCGTATATAAGGCAACAACTCGGCGTGGGCCGGGGTCGACTCGTTCATGTCCAACTGTTGTTTGGCGCCCAGATAATGCTGGCTGAACACATCGAAATAAGCGTCCAGTGCTGAAGCGGCGTCGCTGTCCCCCGCCAACTCCAGGCACAACGCTGCGACTTCGGCGGTGCACAGGTGCTCGCTGCGGGTGGAACGGCGCAGGCGATAGCGCGAGAGTTTGTCGGGCAGCAGGCTGAGTATCGGCAAGCGATCGAAATACGGACTCTTGCGGAAGATTTTGCGCGCCTCGGTCCAGGTCGCATCCAGCAGGATGAACAGCGGACGCTTGCTGCTATCGGCAGCGACGGTGTTGGTCACCCGCGACGGCTCGACGTATTCGCCGGGAAACACCAGGTACGGCTGCCATTGCGGGTCATTGAGCAGTGCCAGCATCTGCGGGTCAGGCTCGGTGCGCGACCAGATGAACGCGTGGTTGTCGCGCACCACATCGGCAATCAGCCAGCCGGTGTTACTCGGTTTGAACACTTCCTTGCCGGTCATGATCAGGCACACGCCGGAACGGGTTTCGACCGTCGGTCGCCAGGCGCACAGGCAATGGCTGATGATCACCCGGCAATCGCGGCAACGCTCGGAGCGAAAACCACGGGCCTGAATCGGCTTGATACCCTCGTCCTCGCGCTGATCGCGCAAGCGGGCTACGGCGTTGGGGGCATGATGGGTCACGGGCAACGCCCCACAGCAGGGAAACTCGACACGCACAGCACTCGGCAAGGCAATAAAGGCCGGCAGTTTAACAGAGCGGCGAGCGCAAACCTGTACCCTCCCGACCGGCTCCCCTATAATCCGGCGCCACTGAACGCACAGCCACGGGGCTGGTCGAACCACCAGTCACTGAATCAGGAGAGTTTCATGCTGCGCCTTATCGTTCCTACCGCGGCCATCGCACTGGCTTTGTCCTTCAGCGCACAAGCGGCGTCCCTGAAAGAGCAGAATCTGAACAAAGAACTGCGCAACATCGCCGAACAAAGCAGCGTCGGCACGCCACGGGCGATCAACGAAGACATTCTCGATCAAGGCTACACCGTTGAGGGCGTTACCCTGATCAACCACCTGAGTGTGCAGGCAAGCCACGCCGAAAAGATGCGCTCTGATCCAAAAGCCGTGTATTTCCAGCTGGGAGCTTCGGTGTGCAATAACCCGTCGTACCGCAAGCTGATGGCCAAGGGCGCGATCATGCGTTACGACTTCTCTGAATATAAAACCAACAAGGCCATCGGCTCGGCCAGTTATCAGGATTCCGACTGCCCGAAAGCGGCCCCGGCGAAGAAGAAGTAATCACCCGGTATTGGCGCGCCGCTGTTCATCCTCGGCGCGCAATTCGGCCACCAGGGCCTGCAAGTAGCGAGAACGTCGCTCTCCACCTGCCAACCGACGGCAGCACTCCTCTTCGAGACTCACTTGATTGGTCTCGGCTGACGCTTTCAGCATCCGATACAACTGCGTATCGATTTCCAGAATCACTCTGGCCATCTATCCCGCCTCCTTGCCACCCACGAATCCTTGAAAAGCGCGCACCTTGTGAACGGTTGCTGACCTAAAGCTGTCGTACGGTGCCTGTAAGTTAGTAAATCAGAGCGATTGCTCTACGGCGTACGTTCGGACGAGCGGTGAACTTCCTTTGCCAATCGACAAGCAACGGTTGCCAGAAAAGACGTCGCGGCGTAATGATCAACTCAGCGCAATGGCTCGCGAGGGTCTAGATTCAAAGTATTCCCGATCACCTGTTCACGGCAGAAAAAGGAGCTGCCGAGTGTGTGTTATTTGCAGCGCGGCACTGACGCCGCACGTCAGGGCCACAAGCTCTGTGCAGAAGGAGACGTTGAATGCCTTACCAACCGAATGACCTGCTCAGCCGTCATTTTCAGGAAAGCGGCCCCGACCTCATCAGCAAGGTCGAAGAACAACTCAACCAGGTTTCCCCCAATAGCCCGAACCTGCCGATTTATCGCGACATGATCCTGACCGTGCTGCGCATGGCTCAGGAAGATCACAACCGCTGGAACGCCAAGATCACCCTGCAAGCCCTGCGCGAACTGGAGCAGGCGTTCCGGGTGCTGGAACAATTCAAGGGACGACGCAAAGTCACCGTGTTCGGCTCGGCGCGCACGCCGATCGAGCATCCGCTGTATGCAATGGCCCGGGAACTTGGCGCGGCCCTGACGCGCTCGGACATGATGGTCATCACCGGTGCCGGTGGCGGGATCATGGCCGCCGCACACGAAGGCGCCGGTCGCGATCACAGCCTCGGGTTCAATATCACCCTGCCCTTCGAGCAACATGCCAACCCGACAGTGGACGGCACCGGTAACCTGCTGCCGTTCCATTTCTTCTTCACCCGCAAGCTGTTCTTCGTCAAGGAAGCCGATGCACTGGTGCTCTGCCCTGGCGGGTTCGGGACCCTGGACGAGGCACTGGAAGTACTGACTCTGATCCAGACCGGAAAAAGCCCATTAGTGCCGGTGGTGTTGCTGGATACACCCGGCGGAACGTTCTGGCAGGGCGCACTGGACTTCATTCGCCAGCAACTCGAAGACAATCGCTACATCCTGCCCACCGACCTGAAACTGATGCGGCTGGTCTACAACGTCGATGAGGCCGTGGAGCAGATCAATCAGTTCTACAGCAACTTCCACTCCAGTCGCTGGCTCAAGCGCCAGTTCGTGATTCGCATGAATCACAAACTCAGCGACCAGGCGCTGGAGCATATGCAGGAAGCTTTCGCCGACCTGTGCCTGAGTGACCAGTTCCATCAACACGCCTACAGCGGCGAGGAACACGACGAAGCGCAGTACAGCCATCTGGTGCGGTTGGCCTTCGCGTTCAATGCCCGGGATCACGGCCGACTCAGGGAGCTGGTGGATTACATCAATCTCCCGGAGAACTGGGCCCACACCAAACCGCAGACCACACAACGTACACGTGAGCCATCCAAGGTAATTTGAAGGCAAAAAAAAACGGCCCGCTATTTTCATAGCGGGCCGTTTTTAGTGAAGCGTCTTAATCGTCCATCCCTCTGCCGCTGAACAAGCGGTTGATCATCTCCATCGAAAAGCCCCGATACGCGAGGAACCGGCCTTGTCTGGCCCGCGCCTTGGCATCAATGGGCAACTGCCCGGAGAATTTTCGCTGCCACGTATCCCGAAGCTGCCCCTGCCAGTCGATACCGCTTTCGCGCAGGGCGAGTTCGATATCGGCGCGCTGCAAACCGCGCTGGCCCAACTCTTCGCGAATACGCAAAGGGCCGTAGCCGGAACGGGCACGGTAGGAAACAAAACTTTCAAGATAACGGGCTTCGGAAAGCAGCCCCTCTTCCGTCAAACGGTCGAGGGCTGTTTCGATCATCTGCGCCTCAGCGCCACGCTGACGCAGTTTGCGCGTCAGTTCGACTCGACCGTGCTCGCGTCGAGCGAGCAGGTCCATGGCGGTTCGCCGCACCGCGACGAGGGTATCGAGTACGGCGGTGGTCATCGCTGCGATCAGATATCAGCGTCAGCCAGGTCGTCTTCGGTCTCTTTGACCGCAGAAGCCTTGGAGTCAGCGATCACTGCTGGTGTCAGCAGTTTGTCACGCAGTTGCTTCTCAAGCTTCGCTGCGACTTCCGGGTTGTCTGCCAGGAACTTGGCCGAGTTGGCCTTGCCCTGACCGATCTTGGTGCCTTCATAGGCATACCAGGCGCCGGACTTCTCAACGAAACCGTGCAGCACACCCAGGTCGATCATCTCGCCATTGAGGTAGATGCCTTTGCCGTAAAGAATCTGGAACTCGGCCTGACGGAACGGCGAAGCCACCTTGTTCTTCACAACCTTGACGCGGGTTTCGCTACCAACCACTTCGTCGCCTTCCTTCACCGCGCCGGTACGGCGGATGTCGAGACGGACCGAAGCATAGAACTTCAGCGCGTTACCACCAGTGGTGGTTTCCGGGCTGCCGAACATCACGCCGATCTTCATGCGGATCTGGTTGATGAAGATCACCAGGCAGTTGGCGTTCTTGATGTTACCGGTGATTTTACGCAGCGCCTGGGACATCAGACGAGCCTGCAGGCCCACGTGCATGTCACCCATTTCGCCTTCGATTTCAGCCTTCGGTACCAGAGCGGCCACGGAGTCGACGATGATCACGTCTACGGCGTTGGAGCGCACCAGCATGTCGGTGATTTCCAGTGCCTGCTCGCCGGTGTCCGGCTGGGAAACCAGCAGGTCGTCGACATTGACGCCCAGTTTGCCGGCGTACTCAGGGTCGAGGGCGTGTTCGGCGTCGACGAATGCGCAGGTCGCGCCGGCTTTTTGAGCCTGGGCGATCACGGACAGTGTCAGCGTGGTTTTACCGGAGGATTCAGGACCGTAGATTTCAACAATACGGCCTTTTGGCAGACCGCCGATGCCGAGTGCGATGTCCAGCCCCAGAGAGCCAGTGGAAATGGCCGGGATCGCCTGACGGTCCTGATCGCCCATACGCATTACGGCACCCTTGCCGAATTGACGTTCGATCTGACCCAGGGCCGCAGCCAAGGCTTTCTTCTTGTTGTCGTCCATTAAAGTCCTCACGTAATCAATAAGGCCTGACGGCCAACACCTGTATAAGTAGCCAGTATTATTCCACAGCGTTCGCGGATCGCCTACCCCTGATTTTCGATTTCTCGTGCCGCTAGTCGCAACAGCCCCTCTAGCGCGGCCTTCACCGTTTGTCGGCGGACTTCGTCGCGGCCACCTGAGAAGTGCTGGACCTCGCTGGAAACCGCATCGCCCACGCCCCAGGCCAGCCACACGGTGCCCACCGGTTTGTTCGGTGTGCCGCCGTCAGGGCCGGCCACGCCGCTGACCGCCACGGCAAACCGCGCCAGGCTGTGCTTCTGCGCGCCACGCACCATCGACTCGACCACCTCGCGACTGACCGCCCCCACCGTGCCGAACAATTCGGCAGGGACATTCAGTTGCTGGGTTTTCTGGCGGTTGGAGTAGGTCACGTAACCGGCCTCGAACCAGGCCGAACTCCCCGGAATCCGCGTGATCGCTTCAGCAATCCCGCCACCGGTGCAGGATTCGGCAGTGGTGACGTGGGCATTGAGCAATTGCAGACGTCGGCCAAGGTCGGCGGCCAGTTGAGTGATCTCTTTCACGGTGCGCTCCGGATCGGGTGGAATACCTTCACCGTACACGAGCCGGTTGCGCTTTCAATACACAGACTCATTCAAAATGTTCAGGCGCCAGCGCTCTGACATAGGCCTGACACGCCTGCAGGGCAATCAGTCCACGGTCGCCGGTGTCGGTGATGGCGATAATTCGTTGAGCATGCGCCGGGTCAAGTCGGGCGCGTACGGTTGCATGATCCACGCCGCCGGGGCCGGTGGTGGCTGGCACCCCGCAGCCTTGGGCAGCGTCGCCTGCGTCGATAAGGACTGACAGGCGCAGATCAGCAGTGGCAAGACGATCGCGCAGGCGATCCTGATCACGTTGGACATCGCTCATGGCTCGATAGTGGGTTTGTTCACTGGCGGCGAGGCGTTGCTCGAGGGCCAGACGCTTGTCCTGCTCAGCCTGCTGCGCGGTGGCGGCGGCCGAGGTCAGTTGATTGAGGGTGTCGGCCTGCAGTCGCGCCTGCTCGGCCAGTTGGCGGCCATAGCGCCAGTCCTGAACGTGCCAGGCCAGCGCGGCCGCAATCACAGCCAACGACAGAACGCCGATTACGCGCCAGGAGATGGACATAGCACTGCCCTCGCCCGCGCCCAGATGTCGAGGCGATCCTGCAAGCCATTCAACCCGCCGTTGATCCGGCGGGTGATGCTGTTGAACTGCTCGCGATCCGCCAGTTCGTTCAAGCCGTTCAGCTCCCAGAACCATGCGGCGGATTCCGCCGCCCATTGCGGCTGCTCCAGCAACTCCGGCAGCGACAGCAAGCGTTCGTCACCGAACAGGCCGAGACTGCACTGACGATAATTGCTGCGACCGGTGATCTGGATCAGCCCGCGACCGCGATACTTCTGGCCGTCGCCGTCCGCCTCCGGGGTGTTGCCCAATCGAAGCGCCAACGTGCCAGTGTCGTATTTGCTCAGATACTGGTTGTTGCCCAGCTCCCGCACGTACTGCAATTGGCCCGACTCGTGGCCGATTTGCGCGAGAAATGCAGCGACACGCTTGGGCGTATCAATGCAATGGCTGGCCATGGCGCTGTTGAGCGCAGAAACAAAAACGCCCGCTTGGCTGCGGGCGTTGGGCATGATGGTTTTAAGGTTGTCTTCTGTAATTTGCATAATGCGTAATCCTCCCTGGATGTTCCGATTGAATCATGGTTGAGCGCTAATACCCGCCAGCCATTTTTTTGCCAGAGTTGTCAGGGTGTTGTTCGGTGCCGCGACTATGGGGGCCGCGAACACCCAGCCGAGAGTGCCGAAGTTGGCGCTCCAGTCGATTTGCGGTAACGGTGTCATGTCACTGATGTCGGCCCACAGCAGATCCGGATGGAACATCTCGGCCATGTTGCCGTCAGTCGAAAACAGTTCGACCACGGTGTTGTTGACGATACGTGCGTAGGTTTTCATCAGGCGTACTCGTAGATGATTACGGTGCCAGCGGCTCCGGAAGCACCCGGCCTGCCTGGTTGGCTGGGGGCGTTGGCAATGCCGCCAGCCCCGGAACCGAACCCGGAGCCAGGTGCCGCGATTGCTCCCTGCGCACTGCTGGCAACACCACCACTGCCCAAGGGCGAGTTGGCACCATGCCCGGCCAAGGTCGACGCGTTGATGGATATACCTGTCGAACCGGCAGATCCGGCCATGTTGACGATGTTTCCACCTTTCGCAGCCTGGCCCGGATACCCACCGACATACAGGCCGGTCCCTGGGAAGCTGGTGTAACCCAACGAGGTCGAACCCGCACCGCCAGGCGCTGAAACCAGCGATCCCAAAGAGCTGGTTCCGCCCGCTCCGGCGTCGGTTGCGATCAAGCCTGCGGCGCCACCCCCCCCAACTGTGACGATCTGACTGGCTCCCACCGTTGCGGCCGAAAGCCAGGCTTCTGCGTAACTGCCAGAAGCCCCTCCACCAGCAAGCGAATACTGGGAAGCGGCTGTGCCAACAATGCCTGCACTCCCGCCCCCGCCACCGACCACTTTCACCCACACATTCTTCATGCCCGCTGCGGGTACGTAAGTACCGGACGCAGTAAACGTCTTAATGCCCAGTAACCGTCCGGTGAGGCCATTGCCACCGCTGGCATACACCAGCACCCAACTGTCCAGCGCCGCGCTGTAAACCACCGAACACACACTGCCGGCAACCACTTCGGCCGGGCGCAAGGCGCTCATTGCCAGACTCACCAGCGGCTTTGGCAGCAAGCCATTCGGGGCAAACGTACTCACCCCCGAGTTGGCGTTGCCGGCAGTAAAGCGCAGCGCCAAACCGTCCCTCAACGCCGTGATGGCCGGCACGTAGTTGGCCATGTACAGATTGGCCGCACCGATGTCTGCAGCATGCTTGTCTTCACCGGCCTGACTGATTTTTTTCAGCGCCTGCACCAGTTGCGTGGAGTCGATTTCGCTCGGTTCAAGCCCTGCGGATTTGACGACGTTCAACAGCTCATCGGTAACACTATTGCCCCAAGTTGCCGGGATCAACGATCCCGGCAACCCAGCAACAACATCTTCAT
Source organism: Pseudomonas sp. AD21 (assembly GCF_002878485.1). NCBI lineage: Bacteria > Pseudomonadati > Pseudomonadota > Gammaproteobacteria > Pseudomonadales > Pseudomonadaceae > Pseudomonas > Pseudomonas sp. AD21. Next base: position 93,739 of record NZ_NQYG01000013.1, on the reverse strand, counting down.
TGACGAACTTGCCATTCACCAGCCCGACGCTGGGAACACTTTTTGGGTAGTCCATTTCAACATCCTTGAAGACTTAGACCACAGCAGCCAACCACTGCGGCGCTACCGGCCGATGCTCGCTGAACGGAAAGAAGGAGCCTTGCGGCCAGTCACGCAACTCACGGCGATAGGTTTGCAATTGCGCGTATTGCTCGGTGGTCAGCGTGGTACCGCCGCCGTCCTCCAGCTCATCGCGGTCACGGGCCACCAGACCGTCGGTGGCGGCCAGTTGCGCCGTGCGCCAGGAACGCTCGGCGTCAGCGGCTTCATCCGGCGAGGGTGGCGGCGGATCGACCAGAATCGGATAGCCGTTATCGGCACTCACGCCAATCATTTTTGGAGTGACCGCCAATTGCTGCAGCAGCGAGATCCAATAGCCCTGAGGAATTTCAATAACGTCGTCGGGAATATCCGTCGAGTTGATACCCGGCACATACGCGCTCCGGGTGCTGGCGCTGAACAAAACATTGAACGGGTTCATTCAATACCCCTTTGCAAAATAGTTCACAGACCAACCTGCGCTCACTTGAGCGGCAGCATTGCGAATTCTCAGCGTGCAGCCCTGCTGGTTGTATGCGATCACAGCAACCATCGCCGCATCGCCTCCCGAATGGGTTGCCACCAGCGAGAAATAGCCCCTTGGGAACGGGATCGGAAATGTCACGTACACATTGCCCTCGGCATTCGACATTCCCGAGCCCCACTGATCGATATTGCCGCTGGCATGTTTCTGATATCCGGGGTTGCTCACCAGTCCGGAAAACAGCGCGGCATACTTCAGACTGGCCGTGCCATGAACCGTCCAGATGCCGTTCTCTTTGACAACGTTGGCACTCTCGCCGCTGTTCATCACAATCGAGGTCAAATAGGCGCCTTGCGGGCTTATTTGTGTGCCACTCATGCAAGCGACGGTGATCACGGCATTACTGCGACAGTGAAAGCCGATCGTCGCACCGTTAGGGACCGTGGTGATATCCGGCAAGGTTACGGTGTACGCCGAGTTTCCCCCCAGACCAATCGCCCAGCCCACATCCGCTGCCGTCAGTTGCGTCGCGGCAGACACACCACGCGCCCCGGCGTAATTGCCCAGCGCGCGCTGGACAAACTCAGACGTTGCTGCCGAACGGCTGGCATCGAATGGTGCAGCCGTCTGGAACAATTGGTTGCTGCGCAGAGCGCCGAGCAATTGAGTATTCGACGCCTCACTTGGCGTCAGCCCCCCGGCCCGCACCACCCCGAGGATTTCCTGGGTAACACCGTTGCCCCAACTGGCAGGAATCAAAGAGCCCGGCGAGCCTTTGATCGGGTCTTCATCAACAAACTTTCCGTTCACCAGACCAGCGCTGGGAACACTATTGGGATAATCCATTACTTTTCTCCTGCTCTGAAAGCGAGCCATGACGGGGTCGAGGGTCGGGAAACTGTCGAAGGAAAATGACTTGAATCAGGCCAGTCGCGCAGCGCCTGGCGGTACTCCAGCAGTTCCAGATACTGCGCAGCCTTGAGCGTCGTCCCGCGCCCCAGTTCCTGCTCATCGCGATGCCGTGTCACCCACCATTCGGTGGCTGCCAGGCTGGACTGGCGCCAAGTGCGCGCGGCCGCCAGAGGCTCTTGCTCCGCGACAACGGTTTCATGGGTAACGGCCGGACTTTCCATTGCCGGCAACGTTGCAATCTCAGGGCGCAGTTCACCGATGGGCGCGCCGATTTCGATCTGCATGTCGCCCGGCACCTGCACCATCGTCTCGACGAAAGCGGGAGCAAACAGTTGGGTGATCGCGTAGTCACCGGTGTCGATCACCTCGACCGCGACACCGTTTTCCACTCGTGCATAACGGGCCATTACTCGTACTCCCAGATTTCACAGAAGGCGTCACCGCCAGCACCGCTGACGACTGACGCCGAAGCGTTGACCGAGCATGAACCGCTGCCACCCGAGCCACGGATGCCGGCGTTGCCGGCCGTGTTGGATCCGGTAAAGGATGCCCCGCCGTCGAAGGGGCTCGGAGCCCCGCAACCTGAGAGCAATCCCCAATTGGCGTTGCTCATCCCGAACCCACCCGTGATACCGCGAGCGCTGCACAAATTGCCGCCGGTAATCGCTCCGCCCACCCCGCCCTGGATAAATCCGGATGAAGTACCGGTGACCACGACCGCCAGTTTCTGCCCGCCACCGCCGCCCGAAACACTCATGTAGGCGCCAAACGAAGCGCCACCACCCGCCAGGCCTGTGGTGTTGCTGACGACACCACCGGCGCCCAGCGAAACCGGTACGCCGGCGAGCATTTGTGCGGTGACGTCATACAGGCTTTCCGCGTAAGCACCGGAACCGCCACCGCCGCCAAGGATTTGATTACCTGCCGGCACAGGCGTACACCCACCGCCAGACCCTCCCGCCCCCACCAGCCGCACACGAATCCGTCTGGCCCTGGGATTGGGTTTGTAAACCGTGATCCCGACCGTCTCGATCTGCCGGACCGCCAACAACCGGCCCACCGCATCGGTGATGCCGTACCCGGCCAAGGTGGTCGGGGTATTTTTCAGTTTGCTGAAGTCGACCAGCGCACCGATGGCCGTTGCCAACTGATCCGTCCTGGCTTCATCAGGCGTCAGCCCGGCAGCTTTGATCGCGTTGAGAATTTCCTGCGTGACGCTGTTGCCCCACGCGGCGGGGATCAACGATCCCGGTGAACCGGCCACCGGGTTTTCATCGACAAAACCGCCGTTGACCAGGCCGACGCCGGGAATACTTTTTGGATAATCCATTGCATTGCTCCCTGTGCTGCAATCAGTTGGCTACGCCTGCGCCGGGGGCGACCGGCCAAGTGATTTCATCGGGGAACCCGGCCTGTTTTTCGATACGGTTCAGCTCGACGCTGTAGAGCTTCCATTCGATCAGCAGCAGTAGTTCGTCATGGTTGGCATCGCCGATGTCTTCGGCGTATTGCAGCGGCGCGATGCGCAGGACGGCGTCGCGAAGGAGAACGTCGCGCTGGTCGAGAGATTGTTGTCTGACGCTCGCCAAGCGAGCCTGCTCATCCAGCACCCAGACGCTGTCGCGCCAGATGTGGAACTCACCAGGCCATGGCTGTGCGGTCAGGGTTTCTGGCAATTCACCCAGCTCGGTCCAGATCTGTTGAGCACCGCCATCCTTGCGATAAACCATGCCCCGGCGGTCAATCACTTCACGTGGTACACCGTTGATCAGCGCCCAGCTGCGACCGGCTTCCGGCTCAGGCAACTCGTACGCCAGCTCAACGGCATTGCCCGGCAACTGGACACCGATGCCCGGCGTGGCGATGAACTCGACAGGCCCGGACAGAGCGCCCGAACCATCAAATAGATAATTGAACATAGAGTGCCTCAGATGAGTTTGATGCGGCCGGGATAGGCCATGTTGCGAGGGCGGGATTTGAAGGCGTACAGCAGAGTCGCTGCCGGATCCATTTGGTAACTTGTATTCACTGGATAAATCGGGCCGCCATTACTCAGCCCCGAAATATATTGAGGTTCCTCTCGAGTATCTGCCCCGACCGCTGTCAGGCTGTCCGTCCAGCGTGATCCGACGGCGCCGCCGCCATTCGCCCCCATTGCATACGAGTGCGTCGACCCAGGCTGAAACGTACCCATCGCACGCCCGGAATCCACACCCCGACCTTCGTCCAGAACCCGCAGGAACTCCCCTCGCCCATCGGGGCCGCGAAACGTCGTCGCACCGTCACCAGTGGTCCATTTGCCCTCGGTGCTCGCCCGAAAGGCTTCTGCACCCAACATCCCTGATTGTTGGGCGTGATCCCACAGCCATGGCCACTCGGCGCGCTTCATGACGGTGCCATTGAGTGCACCGTATCCGCCGGGGCTGAGCATGATGGTCGTCTCGAAAAACGGCCGGCCCAGTGGAGTGTTATCAAAGCGCCCGACCGGCCACCAACTGCCGGCGCCATCGCTGCGCAAATGCCACCAGTCGCCGCCGCCCATCAATACGAAAAATGGATAGCCGCTGGCCGCCAGATGCGTATGAAAGCGGATGCGATCCGTGCCCGATGCCTGGATGACCATGCGATTGCCGCTGTTGTCCACTCGCCGAACAATCACGTCGCGCACACCGAGTGCGGCGCTGGCCGGCGGTAGCAGCAAGGTCACAGGACCCGGGCTGCCATCGATCAGGACGAGGCCGAGTTCGGCGTCGCTCAGCGTTTTCGACGCAGCCAGTCGAGTGATGACCGAACGCATCGGACTTGTGCTGCCGATAATCGACTGAATTGCCTTGAACAACTGCCCGGTATCCGCCTCGGCAGCCACCAGACCGCCGCCGGTAATCACACTCAGGATCTCCTGAGTCACGCTGTTGCCCCACACCGCTGGAATCAACGAACCCGGGGTTCCTGCCACCGGGTTTTCATCGACGAAGCGGCCATCGACCAGGCCGACGCTGGGGACGCTTTTTGGATAATCCATAGGTCTTTCGTTCCTCTGAAATAACAAATGAACCGCGTCGTCAGGCTCACTACTGAGAGCCCGATAGCGGTCTGTTTTCTGAAAATAAAAAGCCCACGGCGAAGTGGGCTTGGGTGCTGCAGAACCAAGGTTTGGCGACTAGCGGTTTTCGCTGCCGAGCAATTCGCGAATCGCCGCCAATGCGTCATCGCCAGCACTGCGCGCCAGATCGAGATTGCCTTTAGCTGCATGCGCGCGGATCTGGTTTTTGGCCTTCAGGCGCAAGGTGCGCAGGGTCAGCAGATGGTCGGTGAGCTGATCGGCCTTGCTCAGGATCTGCTCGGCAGCCTGTTTGGCCGTGCGACCTTTGACCACCCATGCTGCGACTGACAACGGCACTTCCTTTTTTGGATAACCGGCGTCCTGATAAGCCTGCGCGTCGGCAGCGGCCTGCGCATACTCCATGGCTTTGAGCGGGTCGCCAGCCAAAGCGGCGCGTGCACTGTCAGCCGCCGCGTCGACTTTGGAACACAGCTGCTCGGCTTCCTGCAGTTCCAGCTCAGCGACTCTGGAGGCATTCAGCTGCCATTTTTCTCCATCCCAATCATGGGCACTGGACGGCTGGGCCGGACGCAAGCCTTCCTCGAACTGATGCAGCTCTTGAATGATGATCATCGGATCAACTCCCAGGAAAAATTCACATTCACCGCCGCAGCGAAGTTGACCGCGATGCCATTGGCATAATCGGCCGGACCGACACTTTTGAGCCCCATGCTGAACAGCAATTCGTCACTGGCGGCAGTGCCTGCGCCCCAGGTGTGTTCGGCCTGATAGGCCTGCCACAGCGAGCGCAATTCGTTGTGATCGAAGCTGGCGGTCAATGTCGACACCGTTGTATCGCTGACCACGTTGCTGGAAAAAATCAGCGCCGCGCCACCGGGCGTTGCCCAGCCATCCCAGTTGTTGGACGTACCGACGGTCGGGTTCAGGTAGCAGTAGTTACCCCCCAACCATCCGGTCGGCGCAAAGTTCACGCTGGTAATCCCGGTCGGATGTGGCGTCGGGTTACCCACCACCAGCCGCGCCGCACGGGCGTGCGGATCAAGTGGCAGATAAACCACGCCATTGCCATTGACCGTCTGCGTCCACGACAACCGACTGCGGTTGTAGATGGCTCTGACAGTGGGTATCGAACCCGGCCCCGCCGTGACGACCCACGCCAGGCAGAGATCCAGTGGCGTCGACTGGAAGCCGCCACCCGCCGCACCATTGACCGTGCCCTTCAAGCCTTCCGGGGTAGCGTCATAGACCGTGCCGCGCTGCATGTAAAAAGTCAGCGCGCCCCCCATGACCTGCGCCCGCAAAAAGTAACCGGAGCTTGGCAGCAGATCGGGGCTGCTCCACACCTGGGTGGTGAACGTACGCGCACGCCCCAACTGCCCGGCCACCACCTCCTGACCAAGGCTGATCAGCACACCGGCCGGTATCGATACCCGCCCGCCACCCGTGGAAACCGCTGCCGGAGTGATCGCCAGACGACCGTCCGGCGTCGCCACCGTCGCGGTCGGCAAAGAGCCGATCGGCAACGCCGAATCCAGATTCCAGCCCTTGGCCGAAACGCTCTGAATCGCCTGCAGCAACTGATCGTATTTCTTCTCGTCCGGGGTCAGATCCCCGGCCTTGATCACGTTGATGATTTCCTGCGTAACACCGTTGCCCCAATCTGCCGGAATCAACGATCCCGGTGTTCCCATCAGCGGGTTTTCATCGACAAACTTGCCATTCACCAGACCGGCACTGGGCACACTGTTCGGATAATCCATCCCGTCACTCCTTCCTAGTCATAGTTGATGTGCACCTTGGTATGCGCCGGCGCACTGCGGTGAATCAAACATTCCAGCGCTGACCCCGGATTAACGCCGAAGCGCTCGCCCCAGTAGCTCGCGCCGAAACGCCGGCCGAGCAGCAAGCGGCCGCCGGTGTTGAGCGTCCACATGAATTGCGCTTCCCAGGTGCCCCAGTGCGCCGCGCCGAAACGCGAGCGGCCCATGCGCGGGGCTTCGTGTTCGGTGATGGTGGCGTTGGGGTAGCCCTGGCTTTTGGCGATGTCGAGGTAATAACCGACCGCCTGACTGCCGACCGCGAGCAAACGACGGCGCACGGCGAGGCGGCGGTCGTCGAACAGCGGTGTGGCGCCCAGGCAGGGATCGGGCAACTCCATCACCCGTTCCCAGTCCGGCACCAGTTCACTGACGCCCGCCGGGTCCATCTCGTTGAGCAGGTCGGCGGCACGGGCGTCGAGGCGCGCCAGTTCGACGGCGACGCCTTGCAGCACTTCCTCGAGCTCCGGCACGCGTTCCGGATCCCACGCCGGACCGCTCGGCAGCAGCGCGCGCAGCTGCGCCTGGTATTGCGCGGCGGTTCTTATGCCCCCCATACGCAACCTCCGAAGGTGAGCAGTTCGCTTTGCCCGGCAGGCACGTCAGCGGCTGGTGCGGTCAGCGTGTGATCGTACTCACCGCCGGCGCTGCTGATGGCTTCGCGGATATGGCTGATCAGCAGCGGCACACCCAGATCGGCCTCGCGGTTGTGCAGGTCGCGCAGCTGCGCTTCGACGGCGGCGCGCACGGCAGTGGTGTCCGGATTGACGCTCTTGAAGCGATACACCACCGGTACCTGAATCGGCCGCTGCACATGCACTTCCGCCGTCACCGGGCGCAGCGGTTCGATGTAGTCCTGAACCTCCGCCAGTTGCTCATCGTTGGGCACCGGTTGCGGGTCTTCGTCACGCATGATGAACACCGTCACCGTGCCCGGCCCGAGCAAACCGCCACGGCACCAGGCCCGCGTCACACCCGGCACTTCCAGTGCCCAGGTTTCGTAGTCGCTGGCCGAACCGCCGTGCGGGATCACGCGATAGGAACGGATCACCCGCGAGCGCAGCGACTCCAGACTTTCCCGCGCTACGCCACCGCTGAGGCCGGGGGCGAGCACCACAAAACTGTTGCCGACGACACCGGTAATCGGCTGCACCGGGGTCAGCGCCAGTCCGGCGTCGGCATTACCCAGGCTGCCAGCATCCAGCGCCGCGATAGTGGTGCTGTTGCTGCCATTGACGGTGGTGCGCGCGGCAGTGACTTTGTAGGTGCGGCCATCGCTCGCTTGCAGCAGCGTATCGACATCCAGCACCGCACCGGCGGTCGCGGTAAAACTGACGCTGCCGGTGGCGACTTGCGCCGGTTTGCGTGGCTGGTTCAGGCGCAGGGCGGCGATGCGCTCCAGGGTCGACTCGTCGGCCTTGTCCGGCAGGATCTGCTCGGCAATCCAGTCGAGATAACCGTACAGGCCAAAAGCGGCGCCACCGAGAGTACGGGCCAGCACTTGCGCATCGGACTGGCGCAGCGAATCGCCGGCCAGGTCGCTTTGGGTGCGCTTGATCAGCACCGGCAGCGAAGGGGTTTCAAACGGCATAGATCACCTGCCAACTGTTATCGGGGTTGATGTCCAGACGTTCGCCGTCGGCCAGGGTCAGGACCGTGCGCAGGTTCAGGCGCTGGGCGTCGAGGCGTTCGCTGATGATGTCGATGGCGCTGCAGTGGCCGTCGTCGATCAGCCATTGCAGGGCTTCGCGGGCATAGAACTCGGCGTCCATCTGGGTCTGTCGGGTCAGCTTGACCCGGCGCAGCAGCCACAGCCGCGAGCCGATGCGGTCGTCGGCAACGGTGGGAAACGTGTCGCCCCACCAGCCGAAGCGCTCCTCGTCGTCGAGGGCGTCGTCATCGGCGGCGCGGCGCCAGGTGAACAGGCTGATGAGCACGGCGCGGGTCAGTGCGGCGTGGAGGTTCTGGCTGATGAACATCATTTGCCTCCTGCCGGCGCACCGGTCTGGCCGCTACCGGCCTGCACGCCCACATGCACGTGTTTGATCTGGCTGATGCCACCGGCGAGCTGATCGCCGGTGGAGACGATCTTGCCGGTCTGGTTGATCACCGGCGTGTCGAAGTTCACAGCGCTGCTGGCGCGGATGTTCAGCGTGGCGGTTTCGATGTCGATGATCCGCCCGCGCTTGAAGTGAATCTTGTCGCCCTCGTCGGTGTAGATCGCCACTTCACCGGCGGCCAGCGACTGCAAGCGATAGCGGCGGTCGGCGACTACCAGGGCGATGGCGTGGGAGCGATCGCCACCGAGAAACGTGACGATGCCTTCGGCGCCGGCCAGCGGGTTGCTGGTGAAACCGTAGGGTTCGAAATGCTCCATGTCGTCGTTCACCTCGCCGGCGGTGAGGCGCATTTGCAGCGATTGCAGCTTGGATGCCGAGTTGGCGAGCACGACAGTGCCGCGCGCCAGCAGGCGTGTCAGTAGGCTCATGATTTGTCCTCAAGGAGCAGACCCGACACGGACAAAATGTGGGTTCGGAGTCAGGCTCAGGTTTTTTTCGGGGGTGTTGGATCTGGATCGAAGGTATGCGGCGGTGCCACTTGCAGCGTGGTCACCGAGCCTTGTGCCGATAGCGAATAAGTGACCTTGGAGATCAGCATGTCGCCATCAAACCCAAGCACCGGATCCGTGACCTTGACCAGCGTGTTGTGGCGCCACAGATCGCCGTTGGACTGGCGCCAGCCCTGCACCTGATAGGTGGTGGTCTGCGCCCGGCCCATGCGGGTGGCGCTTTCCCACTGGGCGCGCTGCTGGGCCAGTTCGAACGTCAGCGCAGTGCCCTCGTTGATGATGGTGGTGCGTCGACGTTTGAAGCTCAGGTCGGCCGCGCTGGACTCAACCTCGCTGACCGCCGCCCCGCTCTTCTTGTCCGAACCTTTCTGCTGGCCGATCACCCGGTATTCGGAGAACACCTGGCTCTGATCCATCGGCGCGTTGGCCGACAGAATGTTCTTGCCCAGCTCCAACGCATCACTGGCCCGACCACCGCTGCCGGGTTTGGCCAATACCAGCCGGCCCTGCGCGTCATCGGTGGAAAACACCCGGAACAACGAGAGCAACCGGTCGATCGACTGGAACACCGTTTCGCCCGGCACGATGGTGTGTTTGGCAAGCCGCGCAGTCTCGGGAATCTCATTGACCACCATCAGCGAGTAGTCCATGGCCAGCGCCTGAACGATGCTCAGCAACGGTTGCTCCTGCCATTGATTGGGCCGGTTGGTGGCCGCGCAATCGACCAGGTCCTGGGTCTTGGAACTGCCTTCAATGCTCAGGCTGATCTGGCGCCCGTCATAGCTGATCGGGGCCTTGAACACGTAGCCGGTGAGCACCAGGTCCTGGCCGATTTTCACTTCGCAGGGGTCACCCGGCTTGATCCGCTGATCCACCGTCTGCCCTGGCCACTGCCAGGTGATGTCAAGTTTGAAAGTGCGGAACTGGCGCTCCAGATCAGCAGTGATTTCCACGCTTTTCCAGCCGCCGTATTCCATGTTGTTGACGGTCAACGTGACGCGGTTATCCATCTCGCTCATGGCTCACTCTCCCGACACTTTCACATCGTTGGGCGAAAACCCCGGATGGGTGATGCCATTGCGTTGAGTCACTTCGTTCACCCGCGTCGCATCGCCAAATTGCTTGTAGGCCACCACCAGTGCCGGAAAACTTTCCTGGAACGATTTGCTGACCTGTCGCACACCGGACGACGCCACCGCCTTGAGGTGCGCAATCAACGCTTCTTTCACGTCGCTGATCGCCTGGAAGTGTGCAGGGTCGGCCTTGTCCAGCATCGGATTGATCGCCACCGCCACGGCGTCACGCAATGCCTGCATGTCGTCACTGACCGGGACTTCCTGACGGGTCACCGGGCTTGTCGCCTGCTGCCCTACCGTGGGTGTCGATTGCAGCTTCACCGGCGTTGTCGCCACCGGCATCGACGCCACCCATTGCGCCACTTTGACCAGCATCGTGTCCTGCACCAGATCGGCCATGGCTTGCGCCGCCGCATTGGTGTCCTTGCCGGTGGTGATCTTCGGTGCATCAGCCTTGCGAATGGCTTCGAGTTGTTGGGACACGTCGGCAATCACGCCACGGTAGCCCTCCTTCGCGAACGCCTTCAGCTCCTTGATATCGCCGAGCAAGCCCTTGAACTCCGCGGCGACTTCCTTGGGCAATTCCTTGACGGCTTTGACCAGTTCGGTGATCTGCCGGTATTGCTCGATCAGCGGTTTGAGTTGCTCTTTGATCACCTCATAAACCCCGGTCAGGCTGTTGCGCAGATTGGCGATGCCGATCCGCGCAGCCTTGATCAGCGTCATCGCCTGTTCGAAGCGCGCCACCGCCGAACCCAGCAGCGTGTCAGCCTTGGCCAACAGGACTTTTTGCGTACTGACAGTGGCGGTCGGAAACGGCAACGGCCGGTCGGGGTAGAACTTCAGACTGAAGGTCACCAGCCCGCCGTCCTGGCGGGTGTGGGTCATGTCGCATTCGCCGACCTTGACTTGCAGGCGTCCCAGCCAAGGGTGCACCAGTTCGCCACTGCCCTGCTCCAACGCCTTGAGCAGCTTGTCGCGCTGCTCCAGGCAATCGGTGCCGATGATGAAGGCCGTCAGGTCGTGGGTCTTGGCCTGCTGGCCAAGGTCCTCGAAATACGGCAGGTCGCGTTGCGGATATTCGTGCAACTGACCTTTGCGACCGACCGGGGTTTTCGCCTGATCGATCCAGAACCCGACACCGCGAAACGATGCCGGCAACAAACGGTCACGCCAGTTCATTGGAACCTCCTGCCGACAGCGAGCGATAGCCGATGCGCGATGACAGCGCCAGGCCCGGTTGATTGCTTTGCGGTTGATCGGTGCGCATCCCGGGCGGAGCATTGACGAAGCTCACCGTGAGGCCGCCTTCGAGTTGCGTACGATTGTTGGCGGCGCTTTGCTGGATCAGCGCGCTGGAGGTTTGCGACAGTGAGCCGCCCTGCAGAGCAGGTTTATCCTGAGCAATGTCGGAGCCCGACAATGCATTCGACGCTGACTCGCTGTTGCCGCCAAAGAACGCCGGCGCGAGCTCACCCTTACCTTCGGCATTGGTTTTCTTCTGAGCTTCGGACAGTCCTTCGATCTTGCCGGTAATCTTGGTGACAAACCCGCCGAAGCTGCCACCGAGCATTTCCCTGATCGGCGCCATGTACGACTCGATTTTGTCCGCAAACTCACGGATACGATCGGTCAGCGGCGACCACTTCAAATCAAACATTTCCAGCGGTGAACCCATGAACGGCAGGCCGAAAATCGCGCCCAGCGCCATCATCACCGCACGAATGGATTCTGTTTTCTCGGCAAAGAACGCAGGCACCTGGCCCCAGAGTTCGTTGATCCTGTCCATCGGAATGTAGTCGTTGAAGATCCCGCGCAACGTCTCCTTGAGTGGCACAACCAGCGCTGCCAGCAAGTCCCAGATGGCCGCGAACAACCCTGTGACGGGCCCCCAGTTATTCACTATCAGGCCCAGTGGCGTCCAGCCAAAACCCTCCTTCAGGGCCGCAAAGGTCGAGGCCACGTTTTCCTTGATGCGCCCAAAAATTGCCGCAAATATCGGGCTGATTGTCCCCCAGTTGTTGAGGATCATCCCTTGAGGAGTCCAGGCGAACATCGATTTGTAGAACTCGATCACGGGCACCGCTAGGGCCTTGAGACCTCGCCAGAATGCGGCCAAAAACTCGGTGACCGGCCCCCAGTTACTGATCAACATCCCCAAAGGCGTGTAGCTGAACATCGTCTTGAAAAACTCAGCCATCGGCATCACCACCGGAGCGATTTTCTGCCAGAGCCCGATAAAAAACGTCGAGATCGGTTTCCAGTAAGCCACGATCAAACCGGCGGCCAAGGCAATGCCGGTGGCAATCAGCATGATCGGATTGGCCTTCATCACCATGCTCATCACATCGAACACCTGGGTCGTACCGGCCACGGCGGTTTGCATCGCCGAAAACGCGATCGCCCCCGCCGCCAGGCCCTGCACCAGTTCCGGGTTGTCATCGAGCAAACTACCGAAACCGGTCAGCATCGGCTCAAGTCCAACGACCACGGCACCGACCGCCGGCACCAGCGCGGCATTCACCGCATTGGAAACCTTCTCCATCGAAGCACTGAACACATTCATGTTCTGCGCAGCGACTTTCGGCGCGGAGGGCAGGTCGACGGTTTTCGCCGTCTCGCTGACTTCGGTCAATTTGCCCTGAAACGCCGCCGCCGATTTGATGCCGTCCACGAACGGCGTGATCACGCTGCCGCCCTTGAACAGACCGCTGATATCCAGTTTGCCGAGGCCAGTCTGCTCGAGGTTTTTCTTGAAGCTCTCGACCTTTGCCCGAAGGGCGCCGAGTTTTGGCGACAGTTCATCGATGCCCGTGATCAGCACCGGAGTTTTCACTTGCTTTTCTTCGTCTGCCATCACTGCACCTGCTGCATCGCATTGATCCGTTGCGCGTGCTCCAGCGATTCGCGGAGCACATCCAGTGGCCTGGCCATCATCTGTTCGGGGTCAACCTTCCAGAACCAGGCCAGGTCATAGGCGACTGCGATCAGGTCGGTGATGGCTCCGACGCCGCACTCATGAAAAAACTCGCAACGGCCCAGCTCAGCGCGTTGAGGTCAGCCAGATCGAGCTGGTTGACCGACGACGGTGGAATACCGGCGCACACGGCGATGTATTTGGCCGCCACGTCCATGTCGAGGCTGACTTCTTCGCTCTTGTCGATCTTGTACGGCAGCGCCTTGATCGCTCGCACTTCCTGCACCGTCGGACGGCGCAGGACGAGTTCGGTCAGGGGCTCGCCGTGAGCTTCGATCGCAACCTGAAGCTTCACGGCGCCGCTCATTGCCAGGTCCCCTTGATGCCTTCGAACTTCAGCTCGATGGTGGCGTCATCGCCTTTGGAAACAGGTTCTTCAACCAGGTAAGCGCCGGCCAGCACGTAGACTTTGCCGTTGCTGAATTCGCAGGTGACAGTGATGTCGGTGCCTTCGATCAGCTTCTTCAGCGGGAAGTCGGCGGTGTGCAGCGCGGTCACTTTGAACGATGGCGCGACGTCGGTTTCCTTGTAGAAACCCGGTACGACGGTTTCGCGTTTGACGGCCATCAGCGGGGCTTCGCAGCCGCCGTTGATAGTCAGTTGTGCACCGTCCACTTTGACGTAGCAGGTGCCTGCAATCACTTGACCCATGGTGTTACTCCCTTCAAATAAAAAGCCCACGCGAGGTGGGCTGAATGCTTACGGCCAAACGCGGTTATCAAGCCGCGTCGTCGTACTGCAGGCGGAATTGGTTGAGCAGTGCGAACACGCGCAGACCGTTGATGTAATCCGGCGGGAACAGCACGTTCACGCGGCTCGGGTCCTGCACGTCGCGCTCGACGATCAGGTGCTCGGCGAACAGCTCGGCGTTCTCCACGTGGCCTTCCAACTCCAGCTTGGCGTACTGCGCGATCAGCTCTCCGCGAATGGTCGCCGGGGTGACGATCGGCTGGCCGGCGCCGAAACGGGTGCCGTCGGAGGCCAGTTTGTGGCGACCGTATTTGCTGGTGATCACGCTTTGCAGACGACGCACGATGAACGCCGACTGGTGCATGGTTTCGCTGTCCAGGTAGGAGTTATCGGCCTGGCCATAAGCGTTCTTCTGGTAGGTGGTGATCGAACGCTGGATGCGCACGTAACCGCCTTCGTAGTAGGCAGTGGCGATGCCGTAGTTGAGCAGCGACTGACGCTCGGTCAGGGTGAAACGCTCACTCGCCGGTGCAGGGTCAACGCCCGGCAGGCTACCGCTTTGGGTCGGACGGCTGGCATCGGCGGAGATGAACACCGCAGTGCGCGCAGCCAGTGCTGCAGCTTGTACCCAGAACGGTTGCGGTACGCCCGGTTCCAGCGCCTGAATGGTCATGTGCTGATCGTTACGCGCCTGGCCTGCGGCGACCAGCGTGCCGACGGTGCCGCGCTTGGCGCTGTAGACATGACCGAACAGTTGCTTGGCCCACGACCAGCGACCGGTGCTGTCATCCATGACGGCTTGCCAGGTGTTGAGGGTCGACAGGTCCGACCATGGCAGTGCGATGAACTCGAAGGGCTCGTCGCCCAGTGCGGCAACCGCAGCCACCTGGTCCGGCACGCCGGCGCCACCAGTCATGGCGGTGATGGCGGTGGTCAGGCCGGCCGGGGTTTCTTCGCCGTTGCTCTTGCCCAGACGATTGAACTGCAGACTGATGTCGTTACCGCTGTCGCCAGTCCATTTGGCGTTCAGGGTGACCACACCTTCGGCAGCGGCAGCGCTCACCGGCAGATCGGCCGTGGCGTTGATTTTCTGCGCCAGTGCAGTGGCCGCCTGAGCCGCGGTGGCACCGTTAACCACGGTGGCCTGCACACGCACACCACCGACGTACAGGTTGAGCACGCCAGCCTGAGTCGCGGTGCCGGTCAGGGTCAGCACGCCTTTGGCGATCGCGCCTTCAGCGTTGTGCAGCGGCAGGCACCAGATCTCACCGATCGGGTCGGCCTTGCGGAAGGTCTCGTACATCGAGGCGAGCATCGAGCCCTGACCGCCGATGCTTTTCGCCAGCGCAACGCTGGAGACCAGTACCAGTTTGCCGACTTCGGTCGGGGCGATGTTGTCGTTGACCTGAGCGACGATCAAACGACGCAGGGTCGAGCTCGCGCTATTGGCGGCCGAGTTGTCCATTTCGGCATAGAACAGCGGTACACGAATGTCCGCGGGGATGTTGCTGAATCCGATCGCCATTATTTGGCTCCCTGTGGTTTAGCCGCTTTTGCGGTTTTGAGTGTGATATCGCCGTCGGCCAGACGTCGGCGCCACCAGGCGCTGTCCAGCACTTCACGGCCTTCGAGGGGCAGCAGATCGCCCGCTTCCGGGTCAGGCACGGCACGGCCAGCGGCCGGCAGTACGGTGATGCGATTGCTCATGGGGTTACGTCTCCAGAGAAAGTCAGTTCCACGCGCCCGTCAGGGCCCGGGTGTTTCAGGTTGGGGTCGGCCGGGTCGATCGCGTCGACCCGCACGGTGACCCCGGTAAAGGACGACAAACCGTCCAGTTCACGTTCGTGCCAGCTTTCCGCAGGCTGACTGGGCAGATTGCGGCCGAGCTGGAACTCGGCAAAAAAGCGCAGCCGATAGAAGGCGCGGCTGCTGTTGATCGAGACCATTTCGCCGCCGTCATAAACGATGGCGCTGTAGTCGGTGCCCGGCTTGAACCCCACCAGCGCGCGCCACAATTCGGCGCGCAGGTCGTGCAACAGATCCAGCGCTTTTGTGCCGTCGCTGGCGTCAAGCGCCAGGACGATTTCGAAGCGGTCGCGGATCGGTTGAGCGGTGAGGTTTTGCGCGGTGCTGTTACTGGCCTCATCAGTCAGCGGCAGCACATGGGCCGAAGGTGTCGGCAGATCGGCATTGCCTTGCAGCAAGGCCAGATCGACACCCACCGCAATGTGATTGGCAAGGCCTGGGCATTGCGCACGCAGTTGCGTGAGGATCGGGGTGATCTTCATGGTGGTGTTCCAGATTATGAAAATGACCACAGGCCCCTGTAGGAGTGAGCCTGCTCGCGATGGCGGTGGGTCAGACACATTGATTTTGACTATGGCACCGCTATCGCGAGCAGGCTCACTCCTACAAGGGATTCGTGTCGCTGCGGAATCAGTCTTTGGACTCGGCCTTGGGGTCAAGGCACGATGCATCGATCACGCAGCGATAGCTGTTCTCGCGATTGCCACTGGCCGTGACCTTGTCGATCGACCAGCGTCCGCGCATGAAGTCCGGCCAGGTCTCATCGAGCCGCACCAGGCCTTCGGCCGACAGCCGTGGATCGCCGGGACAGGTGATCTTCACCTTGTACTTCTGGCGCAGCATCTTGCGCACTTCGCCCTCGCCGACGGCGATGGCATCGGCTTCGTTGGGTTGCTTCTGGCGGATGGTCTTGAACGGCGCAAGCCCGGTTTCGATCCAGCGCAAGACGCCTGCCGCACCATCCCAGAAACAGGTCTTGCAACCCTTGGTCTGCTCGCGGGCAGATTCCTCCAGCGTGGCGCTGATGAACGCGTGATCGCCAGGGCGATTGTTACTGGTCACCGATAAAGTCACGTCCGCCAGCACCTGGCCCGACAACGACTTGGTCTGGCCGGGACGGGCCAGCACGTACACGTTGTCGTAGGGTTTGGTCACCGCGTTGTACTTTTTCGCGAGGCGCGTCAGAAAGCTCATGTCAGTTTCGTTGGACTGGTCGATGTGCTCGATCCTGATCATCGCCACCTCGGGAGCGACGCGCGGTGAGAAGCCATGGAGCGATACCAGTTCGTGAAACAGCGCACCCAATGTGGTCGGGCCATGACTGGCCGTGCGGCGTTGCTTGAAGCCCGTCTCATCATCCTTGCTGAACGGCGCCGCAGTGGCCACCAGTGTCAGGCGAAACGGGAACAGCGTCGGCGTCAGGCGCGTCACTTTGAACTGGCCCTTGTCGACCAGTCCCGATTCCAGATAACCGACCTCCAGGCCGATTTTCCCGCCCAGGTTCGGCAGCCCCTCAAGGCCTTCGAGATCAATCGTCAAGGTCAACTGATCGGACTCGAAACCGGCAGCGTCGATGTGCTCCCAACTGATCAGGCGTTGATTGAGCAGGGCCGAATGGGCCCCGTAGAGTCTTATCGCCGGGGTAAAACCCAGTGCCATGCGTCCTCCTTAATCCCAGGCCGTCAGCGGCTTGATCGTGGCCGATTTCGAATCGAGTTCCGGCAGTACGACCCAGACCCCGGCGGGCAGCACCGGCCCCTGTTCAGCCAGGCTCGGATTGAGTTTCCACAGGGCTTCTTCGGCGGCGTCATCACTGCGCCCGGTTTCGCGGTAGAGCAGCAGATTCACCGAATCACCGGCCACGCTTCGTACCTTACGCATTGTTGAACTCCGTTAATCCGACCACCCACTTGATCACCATCGCGGTGCCGTCATCGATGACCTCGCTCTGGTTCTCGTCGATGCTGTTGATCCGCCACAGGCCCCAGTTGCGACCGATACCGTCAATCAACGGCAGCGGCACACGCAGTGCCTGTAGTGCGCGTAATTCATCGAGTCGATCCATGGCCACGGCATACATCGAGGTGCCGCTGATGGTCAGCGTCTCCGCTTTCTGCCCGGTCTGACTGGACTTCGGTTTGCTGGTCAGGATCTGTATGTCGCTCCAGCCACCGTCGGACTTTCGCGCCAGCGTGCTGTAAGCGAAGTTGCGCGAGAGGCCGAAGATGAAACTGCCCAGTGCCATTTGTTGTTTCATGTGGCGACTCCATCGGTCAGGGCTGCGTCACGGCGGGGGGCGAGCGGGGTGTTGGTCAACAGCGGCAGGAACTGGCCGTGGAATTGCCCGCTCAGTTGTTGGCCGATGATCGTACGAATCTGCTCGGCAGTATCTGGCGCCGGGCAGGTGACCTGGATCAGTGGGGAGAAGGTGACTTGCTGGTTTTGCGTCTGCGCGCTCGGCAGTTCTTTGGCAACCTCTACCGGCGGGGCGAGTTGGTTCGGTGCAGGCGTCGCGAGTTTTTCACCCAATGCGCTTCCCCACTGATTGCCATAGTAGGTGCCAGCTGCTCCGCCAACCCCTCCACCGACAAGTGCCCCGGCAGGACCGGCGAAAGCCCCCAGGAAGGCACCAACGCGCGCCCCCAGGTAATTTCCAGCAACCCCACCCACCAGGCCGCCCGCTCCTCTAGCTGTTTGTTTGCCATCGGCATCGAGCAAGCCGTTGACCACGTCCATACCGGAGTCGAGCATCATCAACGGCATACTCAGAGGGCCAGCTACACGACCGATACGGGCACCTTGACTGACCAGACTTCGGCCTGGACCGGATGTCAGGTATTTAGCTCGGTCAAGCGCAACGGATCCCAGAGTCTTGGCATTGTTAAGCCCAGCGGACCCCCAAGTCTTGGCATTGTTCAGCGCAACGCCCCCCCAAGCCTTCGCACCGTTAAGCGCTGCGGAACCCCAGGATATGGCAGTTGTGCCGACGAACTTGAGGTTGTCGATAGTGGTTGTCGTTCCTCTAATGCCCTTGGCCAGCATCGACCCAGCGACCTGCACGCCCTTAATACCGGCAATACTCAAAATCAACGTACGCGCGAGCTCCGGTGATTCTTCAGCCATGCTGCTCAAGCCATCAGTCGCCCAAGCCATCACCCCGGTGAGCCTGTCAAAATCAGCCAGCACAGCAGCGCCAGCGGAGCTAAAGAGACGATCTTTCTGAGCGGTGAAAATGTTCCAGCCCGTTTGCGACGTATCAGACAGTGCCCGCGCAGCCTGATTGACTGCCCCGCCCTCCTCGCCTCGCGCCGAAGATGCGTACTGCTGTTTATCTTTGACGAGATCAAATGCACCTCGCACATCAGCGCTGCGCTCGAGCATTTTCACAACCGGCTGGTCGATCGAAAAAAGCGTCATCGCCAGGCTGGCTTGCTGCTCGGGGGATTTTGTCTTCAGCGCCTCAAGCACCTTGAGAATCGCGCCGGGGGCATCCCCTTGCATTTGCGCAGCGAGGGACTTTGGATCGAGGTCGAGTTGAGCGATCACCGCTTTCTGACTAACTGATGCGTTGTCGCCCAACGCCAGCGTCGTGGTGATCTTCTCCAGTGCCACTCCGGCGTCAGCCCTGTTGACGTTGACATTGAGCATTGCCGCAGCAAAAGCCGCAGTCTGTTCGGGACTCAGCCCCGCACCTTTTGCCGAAGCGCCGTAGTTGCTGAGGATCGAACCAATGTCAGCCACCGTGGCACTCAATCGGCTTCCCAGCACGCTGGTGGCATCGGCGAGGTCGAGGGTCTTTGCTCGGTCGAGCCCCATTGAGGTGCGCCAGCCGATCAGCAGATCCGCAACATCCGGCGCCTTCATCTCAAAGGCTGTGGCCGTGATGCCAGTGTCTCGAGTGAAATCACTGAGGTCTTTTTGCCGAGCGGCTTCATTCTTCTGTTCGCTGCCAACTCCACCCTTGACACCGGCATACATCACGCCTGCCAGATCCAGCACCGTGGTACCGCCGGCTGCCACTTTGCGCTCGGCGGCCATTTTCTCCAACGACACCCGCAACGCATCGCGTTGATCGCCCTCAACGCCTGCAACCCGTCCCAGTCGCGCCATCGCGCTATCAAGGTTGATCGCTGGCTGCAGGTATTTGAAAGGTTGCGTTGCGCCATTGACGCCTGACGGTTTCGACTCAGCTCCCACGGCCGCGCTGCCCGCTAGTGCTGGCCGGTCATTGAGAGACTGTTGCAGCGAGCGCTGTGAAATCAGCACAGCGTGTATCGACCCCAACACATCCCTGAGCTGAACCTGCTCGGCGGTCAGATTGCGCAACTCGCTGGTGGCATCGGCCAGCGCCAGGCTTAGCCCGGCGATCCCACCGTCAAGGTTCGACGCAGGTGCTGCTGCAGACATCGTCGGGACCATTAAGGCGGCTGTCTTGCTGGCCGTGCTCAATTCCCTGGTCTCTTGATTGATCTCAGCGAAGGTCAACGCATAGTTATCATCTGCCATGCCGCTCTACTCCTGTTTCACGCCAAGGCGAGTGATCGCTATGTCGTAGCGGCGCAACGCCTTTTCGGCGTCCCATTCCAGAATCTCCGCCTCACTTACCGGGTAAATGAGCGGGACGATATCGAGGATTACTTCGATGTCGCGTTCCGAAAGTAGGCCGCCGGCTGGTTTAAAAAATCGTCGATGCGCACCTGCAATTGGGTCCAGTCAGGGACGCTCATCTGGGCAAGATCGGGGATCATCAGACCGGTGCAATGGGCAGTGATGAATTCGGCGCGTTCCTTGGCCGTTTTCAGTTTCTTCATCACCTTGGTGGCGCGCAGTGCGGGCATTTCCAGCGACAGCGAGGTCACGGTGCGGCCGGTCACGGCGAGCGGTTGCAGCAGTTGCACCTGGTCGGGATCGGCGGATTTTTCCGCGTCCTCGACCTGCTCCAGAAAGTACGACGCCGGACGGGTCGACATCTCGTGCACGTACTGGGCGATGCTCACGTAGTCCGGGCGTTTGAGCTGGTCGAGTTCCTTGACCGACAGGCCGGTGGCGAGCAGTGCCAGTTCGAAGAACTGGTCGTCTTCGTCATCGCCGGCGCGTTCCAGCGCTTCTTTCTGTGCGGCGTAGAACAGCGGCTTGAGCTGGATCTGCTCGATTTGCGCGCCGTCGTCACCGGTGATCGGCGACAGCAGGTCATGCTTGGGTGGCATCCACGACATGTATGAATTCCTTGGTGATTCTTTTTTAGGAGGTATCGCTATTCCCTTGTAGGAGTGAGCCTGCTCGCGATAGCGGTCTTTCAAGCACATTGATGTTGCATGTGCTGACCTCATCGCGAGCAGGCTCACTCCTACAGGATTTGTGCTGTGCCGTGGGTTACGGCATCAACACCGCACGACGCGCATCACCGAGGATGTCGACGCCGTTGAGCACGAACTTCTGGGTACGCACGTCGATGTCGATCACCGGGATGCCGTTTTCCAGGCGGTTGTAGGTGCGGCAGGAGAAGTCCAGTGTCGTCAGGGCTTTGCCACCCATTTTGATTGCGTCTTCACCCATGGTTTTGAGCTTGCCGCCGATGGTGTGGTAGGTGAACCAGGTGTTGCCGTCCTGATCCTGACCGGCTTCACGCACGTTCAGCAGGATGTCGTCGCCCAGTTTCACGCCCATCGCCAGCAACACTTCAGCACCGGTGCCTTGCAGCTTGAGCGTGGCATTCAGCGCCTTGGCGCTCTTGGCCATTTCCTCAACGATGAAGCGCCCGCCCGTCATGTTCTCCATCTCGAAGTCGATCTTCGGCGGCGTGAATTCTTCAACGGTCGCCGACAACGGCAGGCCTTGCAGGGTGGCCGCGATGGCCTGTCTTACGCGGTTGGTAAACATTAGAGAACGTCCTCCAGGAACTGCTCGATGATTTCATCGCGGGCGTTGAGTTGATAAACCATGTGTTCGTTCGGCGCGTAGCGGCCGTAGTCGATGACCACGTACCAGGTGCCGTTCTTGTACTTCTCGACGCTGTTGAGTTCCGGGTGCAGGTACACGCTGCCGCCAGGGATGGTTTCGTCGGCGACCAGGGTCTGCAGCCAGTCGTTGATGCGCTTGACCTCTTGATCCATGAAGGATTTGGTGAGGTTCTTGGCCATGGCTTTCTGGCCGGCCTTGACCAGCTTGCGGCTGATCGCATCTTCCAGACCGACGTAGCTGATGAACTTGCCGGTGATCGAGCGGTTACCCAGCAGCGAGAACCCGCCGAGCACGGTGCGGGCGTAGTAGCTGACGCCGTAGCGGTTGAGCAGATCGCCTTCGGTGGAGGTGTCGAGGATGTTGTACTCAACGACACGGGACACGTCTTCGGCGTAGGTCACCTGGTTGCCCGGGCTCTCCCACTGTTTGACCTTGGCCAACGCGGCAATCGCCAGGCTGGAAGGCGACAGGAAGACGTTTTTCTTCGCCGCTTTCGAGTACACGGCCGGCATGTTGTGCACTACCAGGCAACGGTCGAAACCCAGATCAGCGCCGCCCAGTTCCTGGCTGTAAAGCACCTGATCGGCAACGGATACGTCCTTGCCGTCCAGCACCACGCGGGCCTTGATGCGCTTGCCGAACGAGGCGAACTCGCTGGCCACCGCTTTGGTGCCGGTGAAGCCCGGCGCGCCGATGATGGTCAGGTCTTCCGGGACACTGCCCAGTGCAGCCAGACCCAGTTTGCGGCCGGTGGTTGGATCAACACCGCCGATTACCGCGTTGACGGTGTCGGCCGGGGTCGCGCCCGCTTCGACGATCACTACGTACACCGGCACCTTGACCACTTTGAGGATCTGGTAAACCGCGTGATACAGGGTGCCCTCTTCGGCGCCGGTCGGATCGAGCAGCGCGTGAGTGGTGAAGCTGTTGATGCGGAACGGTGCGTTACGCGGAATCAGCGGATCGGCTTTCGGCGCGGTGCCGACCAGACCGATGACGTTGTCACCCAGGCCACCCATGGCCTCGGGGGATTCGGTGGCATTGACGGTAATGCCGTTGTGCTCGAAGTTCAAAACCTCAGCCATGGTTAGTCAGCCTTCTTGGCAGCGGCCTTTTTGGCCTGGGTGGAGGGTGTTTTCAGTTCCAGTCGACCGGCGCTGTGCAGGGCACTGGCCTCGACGTCGAGCAGATCCAGGTCTTGACCGACGCTCGACCAGTGCCCACCGCCGGTGGGGAATGGAACGAGCACGGTGTAGGTTTGGCGGGTTGCCATTTTTCGTTTCTCCATAAACGGGAAAGCCCCTCGTGGGGAGGGGCTTTGGCGGGTGTTGAATGTATTGGGCGGATAAGAAAACGCGCCGGAGTGCGGGGCGTTTATTCGGGCTGTTCGGCGATCCAGGCCGGTACTACCGGGCGTGAATCTTTGGATGGAAAATCGGGCGATTGTGGCCAATCACGCAGGCTACGAAGGAAAAACAGGAGTTCGCTGAACTGTTCTGGAGCTAGAGTAGGCCGCTGATTAATTTCGACTTGGTCACGATGTCTCTCACGTAACCATTTGACTCTTTCAAACTCCAAATCTCTCCACACACGCTCTTCGGCAGCTAATACTTCTACCGTGGGCTCTGGCGGATTAACCCAAATTGGGAGCCCCTCCGAGTCATGGCTGCGAACTTTGCCAGGACTGGATGTGCCCAAAACCTCGGCAAACCGTGATTCAGTAATCAATACTGCGTCTGCCGGCATCTCTTTGTGAATACCTTCAAGATAGGTACAACCTGTCGACTTGCTGTAGTAACGCATATTTTTTTCCTCTATCGGCCAACCGCAAACCAGTAAAACTGGGCCGTCGCCGATGTACCGCTATGCGACCAATTAAAATTTGTCTTAGTCCAGTTACCAAGCTGCCAAGGGCTGCCACGTCCAGCACCGACTTGTGTTGCACCATCGGCGTAATTGATCAGCACCGCGAAAGGGAACACAGGAAAGGCCAATGGAAACGCTTGAGTATTTAATGCACCCGAAGCAACGGCCGGAGAGAGCCCCCACTGCATAATGAGACTTCCCATCCACTTCGGGAAAACGATGTAGCCGTTTGAGGTAAAACTTGCTGAAAATCCAAAACGTAGCTTTTTTGGGGTGACGATTGTCGTGTCATCAACACCGTCTTCTGTTTGTGTTTGCGTGGCAACTTTCGCCGTACCTTGATGGAACTCAGTCGCTTGCTGCGCCAAAACGGCCAACCCGGCAATATCAATGCTTCCCTCGTTGACCGGGGCGTTCCACGCTTTGATGCACCACATGACAGCGATGTTGCGAGGGCGAGACACACCTAAAGCACTTGCATTTACCGGCGTCGAGCCCGTGGTGAAAACTGCGTTACTGACGGAATAGTCCAAAGCTGTATGCGGATCAAGGCCGTGTAACTTGCCTATATCCGCATCCGATGCGGTGTTGTGCCAGAGACCGGAAACTGCGGGGTTAACATTAGATGGGTCAAAGGACTGCAAAGTACCTTTTTGCCAACTCCCCAAAGTTCGGCCCGCATCCACCCCGCGCCCATGATCCCAACCACGCAAGAACTCACCGCGTGATTCCGGCAAGCGGAAGTTACCGGAACCCTCATCGCCCCTGTTGTAAGTGGTACTGAGAAACGCCGCCAAATCCGGATAGGTCGCAATGCTCTGCACACTGCCATCCAGCTCCAGATAACCGGGCGCAACGATCCCCGTCGGGAAGGCCAAAATAGCACCCACCGGAACCGCGGATTTGAGGCGTTCGACTTCCTTGGCCAGTGCGGCTACATCGATGGTTCCCTGATTGACCGGGGCGTTCCAGGCTTTGATGCACCACATGACGGCGATGTTGCGTGGGCGTGTTTCGCCGGTACCCAGCGAAATGGCTGGACCGGTCTTCAGCCAGCTGTCCTCACCGGAAGGGTAGTAAGTTGTATTG
Source organism: Pseudomonas sp. AD21 (assembly GCF_002878485.1). Lineage (NCBI taxonomy): Bacteria > Pseudomonadati > Pseudomonadota > Gammaproteobacteria > Pseudomonadales > Pseudomonadaceae > Pseudomonas > Pseudomonas sp. AD21. The sequence continues at coordinate 69,350 of NZ_NQYG01000013.1, read as the reverse complement.
GTGCTTACAGAGTTTGTTCCAGCAATACCGATAGCTTCCGCTCCGTACGGCCAACTTCCCGCACCGGCACCCATGCCACGTGCACTCTGAATCGACGCAACTGCCGCCGTATCATTCACACCCGTTACATGTGAGTGCCCCTCTGCCTGCATGGACTGCAGACTACCTAGACCGCGCCCCGAATCCACCCCACGCCCATGATCCCATCCGCGCAAGAACTCACCACGCGCCTCAGGCAAACGGAAATTCCCGACACCCTCATCGCCCTTGTTGAACTTGCCGCCCAAGTAGGCGCTCAAGTCCGGGTAAGTCGCACTGCTCTTGACGCTGTTATCCAGCTCAAGAAAACCCGGCGGTGGGGCATCAACCGGGAACGCGACAATCGAACCTACCGGCAACGCCGACGCCTTGGCAATCAACGCCTCGACTTCAGCTTTGGTGTACGAATCCTTGATCCCGAAACCAGCCAAGGTTTCAGGATTCGCGCCAGCAGTCGCCCGACCATATTCGTCTACCGTCACGCTCTTGTAAGTGCCAGCGGCGATCCCCGTACGCCCGGCCAGCATCTTGAAGGTCAGCGCCGTGGTGCCGAGGGTGATCGGCGCATTGGTGGTCAGGTGCCACAACGAATCACCGTTCGCCGTGCCCTCCTCCACCATGACCGTCAGGCCCGGCGTGACCTTGGCACTGCTGTTGGCATCGGTTGCCCGTACCCAGTCGCCATTGGCGACGATCCACAGGCCGTTGTCCTTGGCCAGGGTCTGGTTCGTCAGCAGCAAACGGTCGCCGGCGATCACGGCCACGCCGTCGATTTGCTGCGCACCGCTCAACACGATGTTGGTGGATGCAGCAACGCGCACCGATTGCTTGCCATCGAGTTTGCCGAGTTCTTCGGCGAGATAACTCATGACCCAGGCACGCGTGGCCTTGACCACGGTGTCATCGATCAGCAGCGTTACCAGCGACGCATTGCTGGTCTCGAAAATCGAGCGAATGTAGAACTCTTTGCCCGAACCCGAGGTGGCCAGAACCGGCTTGAACGACTCAGGGGATTTGACGATGGCGTAGAGAATCCCGGTGTCGGTCCACAGCCCGGCTTCACGCACGTACCAGCCGCCAACATCCGGCGGAATGGTCACTTCGGCAAGCAGCCAGCTCGGGTTTTTCTCGTCTTGGAACAGCGCGTTGAGCGGCCCGCGCCAGACTTCGCGCTTCAGCGCCGTGGCAGTCGCGGCCGGGTTGTAGACCGAGCCGCCGCCGTCGCCGACGGAAATCTGCGTCAACTTGATCGGCACGCCCGCGGCTTTGCACGCCGTTTCGTAGGCAATCCCTGCGTTGGTGAGCAGGGTGTAATAGTCAGCCATTCAGGCCCCCTGGGGATAAATAGTGGATGTTTCGACGGTGTACAAAGCTGCGGCCATGAACGCCTCGCCAGAGGTCTCAAGCCCTTCGATGAACACCGGATAGATCGTCGTCAGCTCACCGCAAAAAGTCGCGGCGGCGATGGAGTGACTGCCGAACGCGCTCAAGCCAACTGTTACCGAGAGAATGTCCCGTTCACTCTTGGCATCCGCCAAACGGCGGTCGAGTCGGGCGTCGATTTCTTCGCTGTAGGGTTGGTCGCTGAACGCGCGTACGGTGAAGCTGTAAGGCACACCGGGCGGCGTCTGTTCGTACCAGGCGCGGATGTCGGGGCGCAGTTGCAAACCCTTGGCCGCGTTTTCCAGTGCCTTGCGAGTACCGGCTTGGCGCGCAGTGGGCCAGGCGAGTTCGACGGTCAGGCGTTTTTCCGCTTCCGGTGCGGCGGTGCTCCACTCCGCGACGCCGCGATCCGCCGCCAGATACGGCAGAAACGCCACCGGCGTTTCGTTCGGATTCATCAGTTCGGGGAACGGCGGCGCGATGCGATCAAGCAGTGCGCCGAAGCCCAGATCCAGTCCACGTTCGAGTGCCGAGCTGTTGGCCGGCAACAAGGTCGGGCGTTGCGTTGGCTCATTCATAGCGTCAGCACCTCGACCTCGACCGCCGTGCAGTACGGTGCCTGAAACGCAGTGGTCACGATCGGCTCCAGCGGTTCAAGAATCTGCAGTTGCACGGCGCCAGCGCTGTGCAGTGTGTAGTCGATCCAGCTCGGATCGACCCGGCCTTCGAGGCGATGACAACTGTCGGCGTAGGATTGCAATTGCTGCTGCGCGGCGACTTTGGTCAGGCCTGAATCCGGGCCGGAATTGATCTTCGCTAGCACGCGAATCTTGTAGCGCTGAATGTCGGCAGCCTTGACCGTAACCTGATCGGTTTCCGGTCGAACATCGGGGCGAGCGAAGTGCTGACGCACGCCATCCAGCAAGGCTGCAGACGGGGTGCCATCGCCGTCTCGCGACAGCACCGTAACCTGCACTTCGCCGGGCGCGGTACGCCGACCATTACCGTCCTTGACCTGTGCCGCGAGGCCGTCCGGGTTGAAGGTGTAGGTGACATTCACCACACCGGCATCGGTGGATTCGACCTTCACCGTTGGCCGTTCGCCGAGGGTGAACACCTCGCGGCGATACTGCATCCGCGAACCCGCAGCCGGCGCATGCGGCGCCAGGTAATAGCGCAGCCGGGCATCGTCGTCGCTTTCATGAATCGGTGGTACCGGCGGGAATGCCGCCGGGTCGCCCGGGTCGAGCAACTGCCGTTCCAGACCCATGTCCGCCAGCCGTGCGTCGAGGTTGCTGCCGGTCGCCCACCACGCCAGCATCTGCTTGATGCGGGCGTTGTATTTGCGTTCGTGGGTTTGCAGGCGCACACAGAAGGCTTCGAGCGCCAGGGTCAGCAGTTCGCTCTCGTTATCCAGACTGGTCTTGAGTTTTGCGGCACTGTCCGGCGCGCGGGCGCCGACATATTCGACGACGAAGGTCTTGAACTCGGCGAGCAGGTCTTCGAAGGCGTCGACGGTGATCAGCGCCGGTTCGGCCAACTGGTTCTGGCCGGGGATCAACATGCTCATGTCACTACCTCGAAAGTCTGTTGACGGTTTTTCCAGGTGCCGGCGAAACGCAGCAGCAGACCGGCGCCCTGGCGGCTGGCGACGATCACTTGCGGCTGAAAATCGCTGATCCCGTTCTGCGCGTTGTAGAACGCCTGAGCCGCGTGGCTCTGGGCCAGGAGCAGAACGTCGTCACCGAGGTTCTGCCCCAGCAGCGTGGGGATCAACGAGCCATAAAGGGGCCTTTTTTGCCGGGTGCCCAGCGGCGTGGTCAGGGCCCGGGTCGCGCGCTGCACAAATTGCAGCCAGTCGTCGACCGTGGCCCCGCTGTCTCTATCGATTCCGATCATGGGAAGCTCTTGATTCAGGGACTGATGACACGGCCCTGGTGATCCACCAACGGGCCGCTGAAGTGCACGCCCGAGGCGTCAATGGTCAGGCCGACCGCGCCCAGTTGCAGGCTGATGACCTGCGGCGTCATCACCAGCCGTGCCGGGCCGATGCTCAGTTCCAGCGATTCTCGGGAACCAGTGAAAGCCGCCGGCCCGTTCTGCCAGTGCAAGGTGTGGCTGGCGTCGTCGTAGCCGCTTTCGCTGCCGTCGACATGCACCCGTCGCGTCAGCGTCGGTACCGTCGCCGCCGGCGGAAAGCGCTCGCTGTTCAAGCCAAACAACGCCACGCTCTGCGCCCCGCTTTCACCACTGCCGTAGTTGAACAGCAGGCACTGCTCGCCCACGGAGGGAATCCGCGATTCGCTCTGGGCGCCGGCACTCGGGTTGAAGAACTTGATGGCCGGCGTGAGCAGCCCACCGTGGCTGACCTGACAGGTGTTGCTCGCCGCATCGATTGACTGACAAATGCCGATGCGACAGAAACTCTCGGCGCGTCGGTGCAGGTCGTCGATTTCCGCTTCCATCTCCGCCAGCCGCTCGATGATCGGCCCCAGTTGCATGCGCAGTAATGCGTCGAACATCAATCAGGCCTCCAGCGCGGTGTATTGATCCGGATCGTCGATGTTGCTGACTTCCCAGGTACGGGCGAATTTCGGCGTACCGAGCGGGTCGTCGAGCAGGGTCGGGCCGAGGTAAAGGGTCTGGGTGAAGGTCAGGGTCCACGCCTTGATATGCTGATCAGCGCGAATAAGCACTGACGGCAAACCATCAATGTTCATCGGCAAATCACATTGATCGCCGGGCAGGCCCCAACGGTTGTCGGTGATCAGGTTTTTCAGCACGGCGATCAGATCACAGGCGGCAAAAGCGCTGGCGGAAACGGCCGGGATGACTTGCATTGAGACCGTCAGGACATGCGCGATGCGTCCGTCAGCGGCACGTGCGCCGGGCGCATTGCGGTCGAAGTCGATCAACACCCAGGCCTGAGCGCCAGGCGCGGTGAAGTCGTCGTGATTGCCAACCTGTACATTCAGGTCGGCAGCGTTGCGCAAAGTTGTCGCCATCGCCGTGAACAGCTGCGAAGGCTGCTGGATCGGAGCGGGCATGCATGACCTCCTTTTCATTTGTCCACGCACAGCCCCGCCGCAATGAAAGCAGCGCGGCTGGAAAGTGGTGGGTTACTGTGGATCGCGAGGCGGCGGTACTTCGCAAACGCCAATGCGCTTGGCAGCCCAGCGTTCGTACAGGCCGATAGCCACGTCGGCCCCGGCCATCGCCGTCAAGCAGCCGAACGCGCCAGCGGCCCAGATCGACATGCCGGCGGCATACAGCAACATGATTGCCGACACGCCGCAGATCATGCAGGCGCCGGAGCGCAGGGCCAGGCGCCGCAGCAATGGCCAGCCGCGGGCGCCCTCCTTGTCGGCACGCCACATTTCGCCGGACACCCCGCCCACGACGGCGAGGAGGATGACCAGCCAGATCGGCATGTCCGCCAACGCTTGTTGCTCGTTTGTCATGTCACGCCTCCTGGTTCCAGTTGATGAGTGTTATGTGTTGGGTTCAAGCGATGTCTCTTCAGGTAGGCATTCCAAAAAGCCCGGCATAGCGCCGGGCTTTTCAGTAATGCGCTCCTTCGCCTTCCTTCAGATCCTGTGTTCAAGAAGGAAGCTGACTTTTCGGCGCTACTGGCGCGGTACGAGTCCGTTCAAATTGTTTTTCCGACCGCGGTCCCTGCCCGCCGGATAACTGCTCTTGGTGCTTTACGCTGCACACCCGGGTCAGTTGCCAACCCTCTGAACCGTTGAGGCCGGTTCATCGCTGCCTGTTCTTGTGGAACTAAAGAGCTGTCTTGCCAGCCGCTTTGTCGAGCGGCTTGGTGGCAAGAATATGCATGAATGCATATCCAGTCAATGCGTAAATGCATTAATTTATGCACAATAAATGCGCAGACGCATGAAAGCCCCGCCGTTCAAGGGTTTGAGGTTTTTGCGCGGACGAAAAAAAACCCGCCGAGGGCGGGTTCTATCTGAAGGGGTTCAAGCTAGCGGGCGTACATGCCCCACCAGAAGACGTGACCGAGGATGACGATCTGCTCTTCCTGCATATCCTGGAAGCTGTAGTCCTCGTCCGGATGCTCATCGCGGTTGAAGCTGCGCAGACGAATGCCGGTTGGCAGGCGGTAAAGCTGTTTTACCCGCAGTTGACCGTTGTGATTGATCGCGTACAGGTCACCATCGATGATGTCACCGATGCCACACTTGCCCGCATTCACACCGACAGTGGCGCCGTCACGCAGCACCGGCAACATGCTGTTGCCGCGCACCGTCACGCATTTGGCCTGGTCGAACTGCACACCGTTATGGCGCAGGCTGCGCTTGCCGAAGCGCAGGCTAGAGCGCTCGCTCTCTTCGATGACGAATCTTCCTGATCCAGCAGCCAATTCAACCTCGCGAAGAAAGGGCACCGACACCTCGTCGTCATCGACAGGGGTATCGTCGTCCCACAGGCTTATATCCTTGAGTTCTGCATGCACGTCATCGCGCGCGCCGCCGGTCGCGGGGGCGACGTCTGCGCGGCCGCGCAATTGATCGGTGCTCACATTGAAGTATTCGGCAATCTTCGAAATGTGTTTATCCGAAGGATCGACGATCTTCCCGCTGAGAATCCGCGAGAGCGTTGATTGAGGCACGCCGGTGCGACGGTGGAGCTCCGTGGGGGAGATCCCGTGCTGGTCGAGCAGTGCTCTTAAGACGGAGGATACGTTGCGTTTTTGCATAACGCGCATAGTGCTTGAAGTTTTTGATGATGACAAATGCTGATTTGCATAAAATGTGCATAATTCACAATTAAACGCAGAAAAGTGTCAGCGGGCCGTCATGCCTGCGTCGAGCAGACTGCCCATGGTAACCTTGCGCCCATCACGGAAAAGCCCGGCCGTTGCCCCCGCTTTTGCCCTACATCTTTTAACGAGTTGCCTGACAATCCGATGAATAAAGCCGTCTCCGACCTGTCCTCCCACACCCCGATGATGCAGCAATACTGGCGCCTGAAGAATCAGCACCCGGATCAGCTGATGTTCTATCGCATGGGCGACTTCTACGAGATCTTCTATGAAGATGCGAAAAAGGCTGCCAAGTTGCTCGACATCACCCTGACCGCGCGCGGTCAGTCGGCGGGGCAGGCGATTCCGATGTGTGGGATTCCTTACCACGCGGCGGAAGGCTACCTGGCGAAACTGGTCAAGCTCGGCGAGTCGGTGGTGATCTGCGAGCAGGTCGGTGACCCGGCAACCAGCAAAGGCCCGGTTGAGCGTCAGGTGGTGCGGATCCTCACGCCGGGTACAGTCAGTGATGAGGCGCTGCTCGATGAGCGCCGCGACAACCTGATCGCCGCGTTGCTGGGTGACGAACGTCTGTTCGGTCTGGCCGTGCTGGACATCACCAGCGGCAACTTCAGCGTGTCGGAAATCAAAGGCTGGGAAAATCTGTTGGCGGAACTGGAGCGGGTCAACCCGGTCGAGTTGCTGATCCCGGATGACTGGCCAAGAGACCTGCCGGCGGAAAAACGCCGTGGCGTCAGTCGTCGCGCACCGTGGGATTTCGAGCGTGACTCGGCGCTGAAAAGCCTCTGCCAGCAGTTCTCCACCCAGGACCTGAAAGGTTTTGGCTGCGAAAACCTGACCCTGGCCATCGGCGCTGCTGGCTGCCTCTTGGCCTACGCCAAGGAAACCCAGCGTACCGCCCTGCCCCATCTGCGCAGCCTGCGCCATGAGCGTCTGGATGACACCGTGGTGCTCGACGGCGCGAGCCGCCGCAACCTGGAACTCGACACCAACCTGGCCGGTGGCCGCGACAACACCCTGCAATCAGTGGTCGATCGCTGCCAGACCGCGATGGGCAGCCGTTTGCTGACCCGTTGGCTAAACCGTCCGCTGCGCGATCTAACCGTGCTGCTGGCGCGCCAGACGTCGATCACCTGTCTGCTCGACGGCTATCGCTTCGAAAAGCTCCAACCGCAGCTCAAGGAGATCGGCGACATCGAGCGGATTCTGGCGCGGATCGGTCTGCGCAATGCGCGGCCCCGTGACCTCGCCCGCCTGCGCGATGCCCTCGGCGCCCTGCCGCAACTGCAAGTGGCGATGACCGACCTGGAAGCGCCGCACCTGCAGCGCCTGGCGACCACCACCAGCACCTACCCGGAGCTGGCAGCGCTGCTGGAAAAAGCCATTATCGACAACCCGCCAGCGGTGATCCGCGACGGCGGCGTGCTGAAAACCGGTTACGACAGTGAACTCGACGAACTGCAATCGCTGAGCGAAAACGCCGGCCAGTTCCTGATCGATCTGGAAGCCCGGGAAAAGGCCCGCACCGGCCTGGCCAACCTGAAAGTCGGGTACAACCGCATTCACGGCTACTTTATCGAACTGCCGAGCAAGCAGGCGGAATCCGCTCCGGCAGACTACATCCGTCGCCAGACGCTCAAAGGCGCCGAGCGTTTCATCACGCCGGAGTTGAAAGAGTTCGAAGACAAGGCACTCTCGGCCAAGAGCCGTGCGCTTGCGCGCGAGAAGATGCTCTACGAGGCGCTGCTGGAAGATCTGATCAGCCAGTTGCCGCCGCTGCAGGACACTGCCGGTGCGCTGGCGGAACTGGATGTGCTGAGCAACCTCGCCGAGCGTGCGCTGAATCTTGATCTGAATTGCCCGCGTTTCGTCAGCGAGCCGTGCATGCGCATCACCCAGGGTCGTCACCCGGTGGTCGAGCAGGTGCTGACCACGCCGTTTGTGGCCAACGACCTGAGCCTGGATGACAACACCCGGATGCTGGTGATCACCGGCCCGAACATGGGCGGTAAATCCACCTACATGCGCCAAACCGCTTTGATCGTGCTGTTGGCGCATATCGGCAGCTTCGTGCCGGCAGCCAGTTGCGAACTGTCGCTGGTGGACCGGATCTTCACCCGGATCGGCTCCAGCGACGACCTGGCCGGCGGCCGCTCGACCTTCATGGTCGAGATGAGCGAAACCGCCAACATCCTGCACAACGCCACCGAGCGCAGCCTGGTGTTGATGGATGAAGTCGGACGCGGCACCAGTACATTCGACGGCTTGTCCCTGGCTTGGGCTGCGGCCGAGCGTCTGGCGCATCTGCGTGCCTATACTCTATTTGCGACGCACTATTTTGAACTCACCGTGTTGCCGGAAGCCGAGCCGCTGGTAGCCAACGTGCACCTCAACGCCACCGAGCACAACGAACGCATCGTGTTCCTGCACCACGTGTTGCCGGGGCCTGCCAGCCAGAGCTACGGCCTGGCCGTGGCGCAACTGGCCGGCGTGCCGAGCGAAGTGATCGTGCGTGCCCGTGAGCACCTGAGCCGACTGGAAGACACCGCATTGCCGCATGAAGCGCCCAAGCCTGCCATCAAAGGCAAGCCGGCCGCCCCGCAGCAGAGCGACATGTTTGCCAGCCTGCCGCATCCGGTGCTGGATGAGTTGGCGAAAGTGGATCTCGATGACCTGACCCCGCGTCGAGCGCTCGAATTGTTATATGCACTTAAGAACCGGATCTAAGCACCGAAGAACCGGATATAACGCAAACGGCTTCAAGCTGTTAGAATCTCGCGCGGTTTGGGATGCTGCTGGCTAATAGCCTGGCTGGCAGACATCGCTCCCGAACCTGGCGACCCCAACCGTGAAGGGGCAACGCTGCCGCCGCCTGAGGAGAAAATTAGAAATGACCTTCGTCGTCACCGACAACTGCATCAAGTGCAAGTACACCGACTGCGTAGAAGTGTGTCCGGTGGACTGCTTTTACGAAGGCCCGAACTTCCTGGTAATTCACCCGGACGAGTGCATCGACTGCGCCCTGTGCGAACCAGAATGCCCGGCCGTGGCCATTTTCTCCGAGGACGAAGTTCCGGAAGAGATGCAGGAGTTCATTCAACTGAACGTTGAATTGGCTGAAATCTGGCCGAACATCACCGAGAAGAAAGAATCGCTGCCGGATGCCGAAGAGTGGGATGGCGTCAAAGGCAAGATCAAAGACCTCGAACGCTGATCTGTCGCGCGTTCTGAAAAGGCCCCTTGCGGGCCTTTTTGCTTTTCTGCCTTTAGCTTTTTACGGGCAAAAAAAAGGGGCGGTTTGACCCGCCCACATTTTTTCCCTATTCCCTGTATTCCTTTTCATCGTCCTGATGAATCGCCTCCTGCGATGTCCTTTCCCCTCATCCTTGAAGGGCGTGTCTGTCCGTCGACACAACCCCGATACTAAAGAATTCCCTGCCCGGAGCAATCGACCCTGATGGCCGAAAAGCGCTGTAATAAGCACTTCACATTAAAAAATAAATATACAAATCAATAGGTTAAAAAGCACCGCCAAGTGCAATCGACGTCTGCCGTCCTGGAAAAATAGGGAAGACTTACGAAAGAGTAAGCCAAGGCTTACACCGAGAGACTACAAACGATAAAAATGCCGACCGTATGTCTGGCAATGAGTAGCGTGGTGAGGGCGCTTGCTCCCGCCAGACTGCGCAGCAGACCCTGTTCCAGATAAAGCGTGGCCACTTCATGCCCCAGCGGGAGCAAGCTCCCTCGCCACAGGAAATCCCATTCGATGCTCGAGCAGACAACAAAAAGCCCCGAACCAGTCGGGGCTTTTTGTGGGCGGTCGATCAAAGGCGCTTACTGAAACAGCGACTCGCTCGACAGGCCATTCTTCTCGAGAATTTCACGAAGGCGCTTGAGGCCCTCCACCTGGATCTGCCGCACCCGTTCCCGGGTCAGGCCGATCTCCAGGCCTACATCTTCCAGCGTGCTGCTCTCATGGCCGCGCAGGCCGAAGCGGCGTACGACCACCTCGCGCTGCTTGTCGGTCAGTTCCGAGAGCCATTGATCGATGCTTTGCGACAGGTCGTCATCCTGCAGCAGCTCGCATGGATCGGTCGGACGGTCATCCGTCAGGGTGTCCAGCAGGGTTTTATCCGAATCCGGACCCAGCGAGACGTCGACCGAAGAAACCCGCTCGTTCAGGCCGAGCATGCGCTTGACCTCGCCCACCGGTTTTTCCAGCAGGTTGGCGATTTCTTCGGGTGAAGGTTCGTGATCGAGCTTTTGCGTCAGCTCCCGTGCCGCCCGCAGGTACACGTTGAGTTCCTTGACCACATGGATCGGCAACCGGATGGTCCGGGTCTGATTCATGATCGCGCGCTCGATGGTCTGACGAATCCACCAGGTGGCGTAGGTCGAGAAGCGGAAACCGCGCTCGGGATCGAACTTTTCCACCGCGCGGATCAAGCCGAGGTTGCCCTCTTCGATCAGATCCAGCAGCGACAGCCCCCGATTGACGTAACGCCGAGCGATTTTTACAACCAGCCGCAGGTTACTTTCAATCATGCGCTTGCGCCCGGCAGGATCGCCACTTTGCGACAGGCGCGCAAAATGAACTTCTTCCTCCGGGGAGAGCAGTGGGGAAAAGCCGATTTCGTTGAGGTACAGCTGCGTGGCATCGAGTGCCCGAGTGTAGTCGATGTACTTGTGTTGTTTAAGTGAAGCGGAGTGTTTGGATTTGGAACGAACGGAAGGTGGAGCAGCCCCTTCATCATTCGACATCGAAGATTCCGAATCGATGCCGGTCTCCATAAGGAGAACCTCATCGTCGATGTCAAACTCCGGCACTTCTTTACTGAGAGCCATTGTTATAGTCCTTTGGTGAGTTCGACCCCAAGCTCAAGCGACGCCTTTATCCTTGGCAGCGCTGGAGCCTGTCCCCTCTACGCGACGGAACAGGCTGGCCTCAAATCAACGTCTGGGCAGGAACTGCAGCGGATCTACTGGTTTACCTTGTCGGCGAATCTCAAAATGCAGTTTCACCCGGTCTGTACCCGTTGACCCCATTTCGGCAATTGTCTGTCCGACCTTGACCTGCTGCCCCTCCCGAACCAACAGCCTGCGGTTATGTCCGTAGGCACTGACGTAGGTTTCGCTGTGTTTGATGATGACTAATTCGCCGTAGCCCCTTAAGCCACTCCCGGCGTAAACCACCGTCCCATCAGACGCAGCTAAAACAGGCTGTCCCAAATCTCCGGCGATATCAATTCCTTTATTCAAACTACCGTTTGAAGAGAATTTTCCAATCAGAATGCCATTAGATGGCCATCCCCAGCCGGTCGGGGCTGGCCCCGGTGGAGGCAGCGGGGCCGGTGCCGGTTTGCTCGCGACGGACGGTGCAGCCCCCGCAGAAGCGGCTCCGGAACCGGTCACCGTGGTGGTGGTCGTGCCGTTCGCCTGGCGCCGGATTACCGTGGTTTTGCTCGACGAAGATGGCGAAGAACTGCTGTTGCTCACCACCGCCGTCGGCGTTGAACCGGTGCGGCCATCGAAGCGAATCGTCTGACCCGGATGGATCGTGTACGGCGTAGGAATATTGTTCCGGGCGGCAAGGGCTTTGTAGTCCCAGCCGTAGCGAAAAGCGATGGAAAACAGCGTATCGCCCGGACGGACTACATACTGCCCGGTCGTGACGGCAGGACGCTGGGCCGCTGCACCGTTGCGATCGACCACCCGCACGTTGCTCGATTTGGTGCTGGAGCAACCGACCAGCAAGGTGCTCAATACAAGGCCAGTCACCAGGCGCTGAAAGCTCGTGTTACCCATACGCTGCGCAATGACTGTGAGACTCACCCGCCGCTCCCTTTGTGGTGGCTGAAATATGTGGAATGCCGTGTTGCGGCAAGTAGTGTCGCAAGTATAACGGGCCGCACAGGCTTTACCGTTAAAGATGCGAAAACGCTTCACGCACACGTTTGCCCGTGGACAATTCGTAGTGTTTAACTCCTTGCTGCCGGTGTAAGACCCGGTCCAGCGAAAGGAATTCAGCGCCTGTAAACAAATGCTCAGGCCAGCGGGCCATTGAGCAATGGCACGAAGCGCACCGCCCCCAGAACGTGACGGGAAAAGCCATGTTCTTCACGCACGATCAGCATCAATTGCTGCACTTCTCCCGAGCCGACCGGAATCACCATCCGCCCACCTGGAGCCAGTTGATCGAGCAACGCCTGCGGCACATCGGTCGCGACCGCCGTGACAATGATGCCGTTGTACGGCGCCAGCGCCGGCCAGCCTTCCCAGCCATCGCCCCAGCGGAACACCACGTTGCGCAGGTTCAGTTCGACCAGGCGCTCCTTGGCCCGGTCCTGCAGGACCTTGATGCGCTCGACCGAGAACACCCGTTCAACCAGTTGCGACAGCACCGCCGTCTGATAGCCCGAACCGGTACCGATTTCCAGCACCTTGTCCAACGGGCCCGCCTCCAGCAGCAGCTCGCTCATGCGCGCCACCATATAAGGCTGGGAGATGGTCTGGTTGTGGCCGATCGGCAGCGCGGTGTCTTCATAGGCGCGGTGCGCCAGCGCTTCATCGACAAACAGATGACGCGGTGTACGGCGGATCACTTCCAGCACCTTGGCGTTGGACAGGCCTTCTTCATAAAGACGCTGGATCAGACGTTCACGTGTGCGCTGCGACGTCATGCCGATACCGCTGCGCAGTCGGTCTTCGTGTTCACGGGCCATCAGCGCAGTCCCTCCAGCCAGCCGTCCAGATTCCTGAAGGCGTCGTTGAAGGTGCGATCGAGCTGCAATGGCGTGATCGACACATAACCCTGCATCACCGCATGAAAGTCAGTGCCCGGGCCGCCATCTTCGGCATCCCCGGCAGCGGCAATCCAGTAACCGGCCTTGCCACGCGGATCGACCACTTTCATCGGTGCCGCCGCGCGGGCGCGATGGCCCAGACGGGTCAGCTGAATGCCACGAATGTGGTCGATCGGCAGATTGGGGATGTTCACGTTCAGCACCGTGCGCGGCGGCAGGTCCAGCCCGGCGTGGGCCTCGACCAGTTTGCGCGCGAAATGTGCCGCTGTCGCCAGATTGTCCACCTGTCGCGAACACAGCGAGAAGGCAAACGAGGGCCGCTCGAGAAAGCGCCCTTCAAGGGCTGCCGCCACGGTGCCGGAATACAGCACGTCATCGCCAAGGTTGGCGCCGAGGTTGATCCCGGAAACCACCATGTCCGGCTCGCGCTCCAGCAGGCCGTTGAGGCCCAGGTGCACGCAGTCGGTCGGCGTACCGTTGAGACTGATGAAACCGTTGGCCAGGTATTGCGGGTGCAACGGACGGTCGAGCGTCAGCGAACTGCTGGCGCCGCTTTTGTCCTGCTCCGGGGCGATAACCACGCATTCGGTGTAATCCGCCAGCGCAGCATAAAGCGCGGCGAGACCGGGTGCGGTTACCCCATCGTCGTTAGAAATCAGAATACGCATGGGCTGTCCGTCTGCCCCACCGGCACCAGATCAACGAGCTCGCGCACCAATACAGTGGCGAAGCATCCGGCCGGGAGGACGAATTCCAGTTGCAGAATGTCAGGCTGGGGATAATGCCACGACAACCCGCCAATGGGCAGCCGCAGGATGCGACGTTCGTGGCTCATTCCGGCATTGATCAACCAATCGCGCAGATCCGCTTCACGCTCGGCAATCCCCTGCTCCAGATCATGGACAGCGCCGGCGGCCGGTGAGTCACCTTCGCCCCACTGCGGCCCGGTCGGGTGCAGGTCGAGAATCGCCAGGCGCGGATCGCTGCATTCGGCAACACCCGCCGGGAAAAAACTGCGGCTGTCGGTGAACGCCAGCAGATCGCCAACCTGCGCCTGCTGCCAGGTGCCATCAGCCACCCGCGCCGCCAGCACTTGATTGAACAGAAAACTGCGCGCCGTCGACAGCAGCCGCGAGCGCACATTGCGCTGCTCCGGCAGCGCCTTGCGCGCGGCCCAGGCACGCGCATCAACGACGTTGCCGCCGTCATGGCCGAAACGCTGGGCGCCGAAATAATTGGGGATGCCTTGTTTGACGATCAGTTGCAGACGCTGCTCGATCGCCTCCTTGTCGCCGGCGAACTGGGTCAGGCGCAAGGTAAAGCCGTTGGCCGAATGCGCGCCGCGTTGCAGCTTGCGCTTGTGGCGCGTGGTCTTGAGGATCTTCAGCGTGTCATTTTCCGCTGCCGACAGATCCGGATCAGCCTTGCCCGGCAGTTGCACGCTGAACCACTGGCGGGGCAGCGCCTGCCGATCCTTGAGCCCGGCATAGCTGACGGTGCGTAATGGCACGCCGGCCGCCTTGGCAATCCGCCGCGCTGCTTCTTCGGTGTTCAGGCCGCGTTTTTCCACCCAGATCCACAGGTGTTCGCCATCGCCGCTGAACGGGATGTCGAGCACTTCATCGACCTGAAAATCTTCCGCGATGGCTTTCAGTACCGCAGTACCCAGGGGTTCGCCATAGGCGCGTGGGCCAAGCAATTGCAGTTCGTTCATGCGCGCAGCAACAAGGCAACGGAATGCACGGCGATGCCTTCTTCGCGACCGACAAAGCCAAGCTTTTCGGTGGTGGTAGCTTTCACGTTCACTTGATCCAACTCAACTTGAAGATCGGCGGCGATCAACGCGCGCATCGATTCGATATGCGGGGCCATTTTCGGCGCCTGGGCAACGATGGTGTTATCGACGTTACCGATTTTCCAGCCCTTGGCATGGATCAGCGCGACCACATGACGCAGCAGCACACGACTGTCAGCGCCCTTGAATTGCGGGTCGGTGTCCGGAAAGTGTTTGCCGATATCGCCCAGCGCAGCGGCGCCGAGCAAGGCATCGCTCAAGGCGTGCAGCAGGACGTCACCGTCGGAGTGAGCGAGCAGCCCGAAGCCGTGTGCAATGCGCACGCCGCCCAGAGTAATGAAATCGCCTTCAGCGAAACGGTGCACATCGTAGCCGTGGCCAATACGCATAAAAAAAACGCCCCGATTTTTGTCAGGGCGTGATTCTACCTGCATTAACCGCGCAGGGCGCGTGCGTGATGCTGCAAGTGGTCGTCAATGAAGCTTGCGATGAAGAAATAGCTGTGGTCGTAGCCCGGTTGCAGGCGCAACGTCAGCGGATGACCCGCTTGTTTTGCCGCTTGTTGCAGAGCCTCGGGCTTGAGCTGGTTTTCGAGGAAATCATCGCGATCGCCTTGGTCCACCAACAATGGCAGTTTCTCTTCGGCCTCTGCGATCAGCGCGCAGGCATCCCATTCTTTCCACTTGGAGCGGTCTTCACCCAGGTAACGGGAGAACGCCTTCTGCCCCCACGGACAATCCATCGGGTTGTTGATCGGCGAAAACGCCGACACCGACTGGTAACGCCCCGGATTGCGCAGCGCGCAGACCAACGCCCCGTGGCCGCCCATGGAGTGGCCGCTGATGCTGCGCTTGTCCGAGGCCGGGAAATGCGCTTCAACCAGTGCAGGCAATTCCTGCACGACGTAGTCATGCATCCGATAGTGCCGCGACCACGGTTCCTGTGTGGCATTCAGGTAGAACCCGGCGCCGTGGCCGAAGTCCCAGGCGCCATCCGGGTCACCCGGCACATCCGGGCCACGCGGGCTGGTGTCCGGCGCGACGATGATCAGCCCGAGTTCGGCCGCCATGCGCATCGCCCCGGCCTTCTGCATGAAGTTCTCGTCGGTGCAGGTCAACCCCGACAACCAGTACAGCACCGGCAACTGACCGCCCTGCTCTGCTTGCGGCGGCAGGTACACGGCAAACACCATGTCGCAGCCGAGCACGTCGGAGCGATGGCGATAGCGCTTGTACCAACCGCCGAAACTTTTCTGACAGGAGATGTTTTCCAGACTCATGGGATTCTCCCAGCTGCAAGCGGCAAGCTTCGAGCTTCAAGAAAAGGCAAAAGCGCCCTGACTTGCCGCCTGAAGCTTGTAGCTTGGCGCTGCGTTTAGAAATGAATGACGGTACGGATGCTCTTGCCTTCGTGCATCAGGTCGAAGGCCTTGTTGATATCTTCCAGACCCATGGTGTGGGTGATGAAGGTATCCAGCGGGATCTCGCCGCTCTGGGCCATGTCGACATAGCTTGGCAACTCGGTACGACCACGCACGCCGCCGAACGCCGAACCGCGCCAGACGCGACCGGTCACCAACTGGAACGGACGGGTAGCGATTTCCTGACCGGCTCCGGCCACGCCGATGATCACCGATTCGCCCCAACCCTTGTGGCAGCACTCAAGCGCTGCGCGCATCAACTGCACGTTGCCGATGCACTCGAAGGAGAAGTCGACGCCGCCATCGGTCATGTCGACGATCACTTCCTGGATCGGTCGATCGAAATCCTTCGGATTCACGCAGTCAGTCGCGCCCAGTTGCTTGGCGATTTCAAACTTGGCCGGGTTGATGTCGATGGCGATGATCCGCGCAGCCTTGGCTTTCACCGCACCGATGACGGCCGACAGACCGATGCCGCCCAGACCGAAGATCGCCACGGTGTCACCTGGCTTGACCTTGGCGGTGTTGAGCACCGCACCGATACCGGTGGTCACGCCGCAACCGAGCAGGCAGACCTTTTCCAGCGGCGCGTCCTTGGAGATTTTCGCTACGGAGATTTCCGGGAGCACGGTGTACTCGGAGAAGGTCGAGGTGCCCATGTAGTGGAAAATCGTTTCGCCCTTGTAGGAAAAGCGCGACGTGCCGTCCGGCATCAGGCCTTTGCCCTGGGTGGCGCGAATCGCCTGACACAGGTTGGTCTTGCCCGACTTGCAGAATTTGCACTGGCCGCATTCCGGGGTGTAGAGCGGAATCACGTGATCACCAACGGCGACCGAGGTCACGCCCTCGCCGATGGCTTCAACGATAGCGCCGCCTTCATGGCCGAGGATCGACGGGAAGATACCTTCCGGGTCAGCACCGGACAGGGTGTAGGCGTCAGTGTGGCAAACCCCGGAGGCCACCACGCGCAGCAACACTTCACCGGCCTTGGGCATGGCGACATCGACTTCTACGATTTCCAGCGGCTTCTTGGCCTCGAAGGCAACGGCGGCGCGCGACTTGATCATGCTGACTCTCCAGTGAATCCATTGAATAAAAAACCAGACCGCGAGTGTAGTACAGCGCGATCTGATGAATAATCAGGACAAATGCAAAATATTATTGCTGTACAGGGATAATTAAATGTCCGAAAACCGCTGGGAAGGTATCGACGAGTTCGTCGCCGTCGCCGAATGCAGCCAATTCACCGCAGCAGCAGAACGCCTTGGGGTTTCTTCCTCGCACATCAGTCGACAAATCGTACGATTGGAGGAGCGCTTGCAGACGCGTCTGCTTTATCGCAGTACCCGTCGCGTCACCCTGACCGAGGCCGGACAGACCTTTCTGCAGCATTGCCAACGCCTGCAGGACGGTCGCGAAGAAGCCCTGCGCGCAGTCGGCGACCTGACCAGCGAGCCCAAAGGCATGCTGCGCATGACCTGCGCCGTAGCCTACGGCGAGCGGTTCATCGTGCCGCTGGTGACGCGGTTCATGGGCCAATACCCGCAATTGCGCGTCGACATCGAACTGAGCAACCGCCAGCTCGATCTGGTGCATGAGGGGCTGGATCTGGCGATCCGCCTCGGCCGGCTGCAGGATTCGCGACTGGTCGCCACGCGGCTGGCGCCACGGCGCATGTACCTGTGTGCGTCACCGTCCTACCTGGAAAGGTACGGTCGCCCACACAGTTTGTCGGAACTGAGTCGGCACAATTGCCTGATCGGCAGTTCGGACTTGTGGCAACTGGAACAGAACGGGCGGGAATTTTCCCAGCGCGTACAGGGAAACTGGCGCTGCAACAGTGGGCAAGCGGTGCTGGATGCGGCGCTGCAAGGGGTCGGCCTGTGTCAGTTACCGGACTATTACGTGCTGGAGCATTTGCACAACGGGGCGCTGATTTCGCTGCTGGAGGCGCATCAGCCGCCGAATACGGCGGTGTGGGCGTTGTATCCGCAGCAACGGCATCTGTCGCCGAAGGTGCGCAAGCTGGTGGATTTTTTGAAGGAAGGGTTGGCTGAGCGGCCCGAATATCGGAGCTAAACAGTCATCGGTGTATCAGCAAAGTATTGGTTGGCTGAAACATCGCCTTCGCGAGCAGGCTCGCTCCCACAGTGGATCCCCAGTGGATGCAAATTTGTGTTCGGCGTCATTCAAAGGTGGGAGCGGGCTTGCTCGCGAAGGCAATCTGACAAGCGCCACAGCACTCAGCGGCGATTGGCCCAGCGCTGACGCAACCATTCCAGATCTTCAGGCCGGGTGACCTTGAGATTATCCGCCCGCCCTTCGATCAGGCGCGGCGCCAGACCCGCCCACTCCATCGCCGAGGCTTCATCGGTAATCACGGCATCCGCCACCAGACTGTCCGCCAACGCCCGGTGCAGCGCGCCGAGACGGAACATCTGTGGCGTGTAGGCCTGCCAGATCACGCTGCGGTCAATGGTTTCGACCACGCGACCGTGCTTGTCGACGCGCTTGAGCGTGTCGCGCGCAGGCACGGCGAGCAAACCGCCGACCGGGTCATCCGCCAGTTCAGCCAGCAGCTTGTCCAGATCGTCGCGACTCAGGTTGGGCCGTGCCGCGTCGTGCACCAGCACCCAATCCTCATCGTCGGCCCCTTGCGCATGCAAATGCAGCAAGGCATTGAGCACCGACCCGGAACGCTCCGAGCCGCCCTCGACGCGCTGAATCCGCGAATCGCTGGCGCACGCCAGGTTTGGCCAATAAGGATCATCTACAGCAAGACTGACCACCAGGCCCTTGAGGCTCGGGTGGTCAAGGAAACAGCCGAGGCTGTGTTCGAGAATTGTGCGTCCGCCCAGTTGCAGGTATTGCTTGGGACGGTCCGCAGCCATTCGGGCACCGACGCCCGCGGCAGGAATCACGGCCCAGAAGGCCGGAAGGGAATTGATCATTGGGCCAACTGGTAAAGGGTTTCGCCGTCCTTGACCATGCCCAACTCGTGACGAGCCCGCTCTTCAACGGTCTCCATGCCCTTTTTCAACTCGCTGACTTCAGCATCCATCACTCGGTTGCGCTCCAGCAAACCTTCGTTCTCGGCGTGTTGATCAGCAATCTGCTGATTCAGCTCGGCGACCTGCGCCAGACTGCCATTGCCCACCCACAGGCGGTACTGCAGACCGGCCAGCAGCAAGAGCAAAACGAGAAACAACCAGTAAGGACTGCGCATCGAATATCAGGTATCCAGTGAAAAAAGACAGCCACGCCAAAACTTTGAAACGTCTGATAGCACGAAGCCTGGAAGATCCAGGCTTGTGCATATAAGGCATCAGATTAGTGGCAAATCCATCGCTGTCACGACTTTTCCGACACAATCCGGTGTCTTTTTTACCACGTACTTATCAGCCGCGGAACTCGGAGCGACCGTTGTACTTGGCTTTGCCATTCAACTGCTCTTCGATTCGCAGCAGTTGGTTGTACTTGGAAACGCGGTCGGAACGGCACAGCGAACCGGTCTTGATCTGGCCAGCCGAGGTGCCCACAGCCAGGTCGGCAATGGTCGAATCTTCGGTTTCGCCCGAACGGTGCGAGATCACGGCGGTGTAACCGGCAGCCTTGGCCATCTGGATGGCTTCCAGGGTTTCGGTCAGGGTGCCGATCTGGTTGAACTTGATCAGGATCGAGTTGGCGATCTTTTTATCGATGCCTTCTTTCAGGATCTTGGTGTTGGTCACGAACAGGTCGTCGCCCACCAGTTGAGTCTTCTCGCCGATCTTGTCGGTGAGAATCTTCCAGCCTGCCCAGTCGGACTCGTCCAGACCGTCTTCGATCGAGATGATTGGATAACGCTCGGTCAGACCTTTGAGGTAATCAGCGAAACCTTCAGCGGTGAACACCTGACCTTCGCCGGACAGGTTGTACTTGCCGTCTTCGTAGAATTCGCTCGCTGCGCAGTCCAGTGCCAGGGTCACGTCGGTGCCCAGCTTGTAACCGGCGTTGGCCACAGCTTCGGAGATCACTTTCAGCGCGTCTTCGTTGGACGCCAGGTTCGGTGCGAAACCGCCTTCGTCGCCAACGGCGGTGCTCAGGCCACGAGCCTTCAGCACAGCTTTGAGGTGATGGAAAATCTCGGTGCCCATGCGCAGACCTTCCGAGAAAGACTTGGCGCCAACCGGCTGCACCATGAATTCCTGGATATCGACGTTGTTATCGGCGTGCTCGCCACCGTTGATGATGTTCATCATCGGCACCGGCATCGAGTACACACCCGGGGTGCCGTTCAGGTTGGCGATGTGTGCGTACAACGGCAGATCCTGATCCTGTGCAGCCGCCTTGGCCGCAGCCAGGGACACGGCGAGGATGGCGTTGGCGCCCAGGGTCGCTTTGTTTTCGGTACCGTCGAGCTTGATCATCGCGTGATCCAGCGCTTTCTGGTCGCTTGGGTCGGTGCCCAGCAGCAGATCGCGGATCGGACCGTTGATGTTGGCGACTGCTTTCAATACGCCTTTGCCCAGATAACGGCTCTTGTCGCCATCACGCAGCTCAAGCGCTTCACGCGAGCCAGTGGATGCACCGGACGGCGCGCAGGCGCTGCCGATGATGCCGTTGTCGAGAAGCACGTCCGCTTCCACGGTGGGATTGCCACGGGAGTCGAGGACTTCACGACCTTTGATGTCGACGATTTTTGCCATTGTTGTAAACACTCCAAAGTTGACGAAAACGACGCAGCTAGAGGAAATCTTTTTACCGTCGGCAAGTGGTGTGCAGCGGGCAGCTTGCAGACGACAACGCACATGCCCGAGGGCATGTGCGACAAATCGTGCGGTACTTTACCGGAGAAATGAGCTTTACGCGGTTTCTACCGTCGGAAAACTCTTCACCAGTTCGTCCAAGGCTTTGAGCTGGGCCAGGAATGGCTCCAGTTTGTCCAGACGCAAGGCGCAAGGGCCGTCGCATTTGGCGTTGTCCGGGTCCGGGTGTGCTTCGAGAAACAGCCCCGCCAACGACTGGCTCATGCCCGCCTTGGCCAGATCGGTGACCTGTGCACGGCGACCGCCGGCGGAGTCGGAACGACCGCCAGGCATTTGCAGCGAATGGGTCACGTCGAAGAATACCGGGTACTCGAACTGCTTCATGATGCCGAAGCCGAGCATGTCCACCACGAGATTGTTGTAGCCGAAGCTCGAACCACGCTCGCAGAGGATCAATTGATCGTTACCCGCTTCCACGCACTTGTTCAGGATATGTTTCATTTCCTGAGGCGCGAGGAACTGGGCTTTCTTGATGTTGATGACTGCATTGGTCTTGGCCATCGCGACGACCAGATCGGTCTGGCGCGACAGGAAGGCCGGCAGCTGGATGATGTCGCAGACTTCAGCGACGACCGCGGCCTGGTCAGGCTCGTGGACGTCGGTGATGATCGGCACGCCGAAGGCTTGTTTGATGTCCTGGAAGATGCGCATGCCCTCTTCCAGGCCAGGACCACGATAAGAGGTCACAGAAGATCGGTTGGCCTTGTCGAAACTGGCCTTGAACACGTAAGGGATACCGAGTTTCTCGGTGACCTTCACGTACTCTTCGCAAACCTGCATGGCCATGTCGCGGCTTTCCAGCACGTTCATGCCGCCGAACAGCACCATGGGCTTGTCGTTGGCGATCTCGATGTTGCCAACGCGGATGATCTTCTGTGCCATCGGGTTACGCCTTCTTCTGGTGTTGTGCCAACGCTGCCTTGACGAAACCGCTGAACAGCGGGTGACCGTCACGTGGCGTCGAGGTGAACTCAGGGTGGAACTGGCAAGCGACGAACCATGGATGATCCGGGGCTTCGACCACTTCAACCAGCGCGGCGTCAGCGGAGCGACCGGAGATTTTCAGGCCGGCTTCGATGATTTGTGGCAGCAGGTTGTTGTTCACTTCGTAGCGGTGACGGTGACGCTCGACAATCACATCCTTACCGTAGCAATCGTGCACCTTGGAGCCAGCTTCGAGCAGGCATTCCTGAGCACCCAGGCGCATGGTGCCGCCCAGATCGGATGTTTCGGTACGCACTTCAACAGCGCCGGTAGCGTCTTCCCACTCGGTGATCAGACCCACGACCGGGTGACCGCTGGCGCGATCGAACTCGGTGGAGTTGGCGTCTTTCCAGCCCATGACGTTACGAGCGAACTCGATGACCGCCACTTGCATGCCCAGGCAGATACCCAGGTACGGAACCTTGTTTTCGCGAGCGTACTGAACAGCAGTGATCTTGCCTTCAACGCCACGCAGACCGAAGCCGCCCGGTACGAGGATCGCGTCGACACCTTCGAGCAGCGCAGTGCCCTGGTTCTCGATGTCTTCGGAATCGATGTAACGCAGGTTGACCTTGGTGCGGTTGCTGATACCGGCATGACTCATCGCTTCGATCAGCGACTTGTAGGCGTCCAGCAGTTCCATGTACTTGCCGACCATGGCGATGGTCACTTCGTGTTCCGGGTTCAGCTTGGCGTCAACCACTGCTTCCCACTCGGACAGATCAGCGCTGCCGCATTGCAGACCGAAACGCTCGACGACGAAATCGTCCAGACCCTGCGAGTGCAAGATGCCCGGGATCTTGTAGATGGTGTCGGCGTCTTCCAGCGCGATCACCGCACGCTCTTCAACGTTGGTGAACTGAGCGATCTTGCGACGCGACGAGACGTCGATCGGGTGATCGGAACGGCACACCAGCACGTCTGGCTGCAGGCCGATCGAACGCAGCTCTTTTACCGAGTGCTGAGTTGGCTTGGTCTTGGTCTCGCCAGCGGTGGCGATGTACGGCACCAGCGTCAGGTGCATCAGCATCGCGCGCTTGGCGCCGACTTCGAAACGCAGTTGACGGATGGCTTCGAGGAACGGTTGCGACTCGATGTCACCCACGGTGCCACCGATTTCAACCATCGCCACGTCAGCATCGCCAGCACCCTTGATGATGCGGCGCTTGATTTCGTCAGTGATGTGCGGAATCACCTGGATGGTTGCACCCAGGTAGTCACCACGACGCTCTTTGCGCAGCACGTGCTCGTAGACACGACCGGTGGTGAAGTTGTTGTTCTGGGTCATGGTCGTGCGGATGAACCGCTCGTAGTGGCCCAGGTCCAGGTCGGTTTCGGCGCCGTCGTGGGTGACGAACACTTCACCGTGCTGGAACGGGCTCATGGTGCCCGGGTCGACGTTGATGTACGGATCCAGCTTAAGCATGGTGACCTTAAGCCCCCGCGCCTCCAGGATGGCCGCCAATGAAGCCGAGGCAATGCCTTTCCCCAATGAAGAAACAACACCGCCCGTGACGAATATGTAGCGCGTCATGAAAAACCCTAGAAGTCTGCGTTAAAGCGGTACGAGCCGCCGGGGAAAGCGAAGGAAGGCCGAAGCCCCCGATCACCTGCATTAATCACAGTGCACCTTTCAAAAAAACCGCCGCGTTGGGACAGACCGGCAGATGAAACACCGGTACGTTGCTCGCTACACATTTTTTGGAATCGCCCAGCAAAGACTGCTTGGTAATCGGCAACTCCTGCAATTCAGGCGAATCCACAGAAGTTGTATCAAGAAGGGAGCGTAGTCTACCGGAATGCTCCTTTCAGCTCAAACCTTGATCTTCGTCTGTTGGCTGCCAATGCAAACTCCAGTCGTCCTGCCCATGCCCGTCAAGGCCCGGCAGGTTCGCCACCGCAAGCAATTCTGCACCGCGAAACAGCAGCGGCAATCTGCCACGGACGAAGGCCGGCACCGCGCGTTCATTGAGCAGGCGCTTGAGATCGCGGTGGCCGCGCTCCGCCAGATGCATCACTTCGCCGCCCTGCCGATAACCAATCCGCAACGGCCCGACGGGAGTCTGCCCGCTGAACATGACACGCCCGTTATTCGGCAAGCGTAGCGCTGCCGACGGGTCGCGCCAGTCAATGGTGACCGCTGGCGCGTGCAGCCAGTCGCCGCTTAGCCACCATACCCGGCCGGCGCTGCGATGCAGCTCGCCATCGGCCAGACGCCACACTGGGGAAGCATCAATGGCTGCGTCGCAAAGATTTGCCCAACCCGACCAATGGTCAGTGTCCGGCAAACGGGTCAGCGGTTCGAGCCAGTGGCTGAGCGCATTGCGCTGACGTGCAGCAGACAGCGCGGTCAGCGGCGCCAACTCCAGCGACGGCAATCGCAGCCATTGGAAATCATGGGCGGTCGAGGCCTGCGCGAGATCCATCTGCGCCAGTTCATCGAGCAGCCCCTGAGCCTCACGCAGATGCGTTGCGCTACGGGCCAAGCTCGCCTGCGCTTGCGGCCAACGCCCGGTCAGCCGTGGCATGACCTGATGGCGCAGGTAGTTGCGCGAGAACTGCCGGTCCTGGTTTGACGGGTCTTCGATCCAGCGCAACTGGTGAGCCTTTGCGTAACGTTCAAGCTCGGTTCGAGCAACATCCAGCAACGGGCGAATCAGCGTGCCCTGCCCCACCGGCCGCTGCTGCGGCATCGCGCCAAGCCCTCTGACACCGGCGCCACGCAACAGGCGAAATAACAGCGTTTCCGCCTGATCATCGCGATGCTGGCCGGTGAGCAGTACGTCATCAGCTTGCGTCAGCGCACTGAACACCGCGTACCGCGCATCCCGCGCCGCCCGCTCAAGGCTCGCCCCCGGTTGCACGCTCACGCGCTCGATCAGCAGCGGCACGCCCAGCGTGTCGCAAACCGACTGGCAATGTTGCGGCCACGCATCAGCCGCAGCCTGGAGGCCGTGATGGATATGGATTGCGCTGAGCGCCGGCAGGGAATGGTGTTTGGCGAGATCGGCAAGCAGATGCAGCAGGACGGTGGAGTCCAGGCCACCGGAGAACGCGATATGCCAGGTCCTGGCATTGCGCCAGGCTGCAAGGTTCAGCAGAAGCCGGGTAGGCAGATCACTCACGGACTGACCTCTATCTAACTCTTTGCCCAAATCAAATGTGGGAGCGGGCTTGCTCGCGAAGGCGTTTCAACATTCAACACATCTGTCGACTGTTATACCGCTTTCGCGAGCAAGCCCGCTCCCACATTGGGTATTGCGAGATCTCTTAGAGACCGTAGCTCATCAGTCGATCGTAACGGCGCTTGAGCAGCGCTTCGTTGTCGAACTTTTGCAGCATCGCCAGTTGCGAGCTCAGTTCGGCACGGATCGACGCAGCGGCAGCAGCCGGGTCACGGTGGGCGCCGCCCAGTGGCTCGCCGATGACTTTATCGACGATGCCCAAGCCTTTCAGGCGCTCGGCGGTGATGCCCATCGCCTCAGCAGCGTCCGGCGCTTTTTCTGCGGTTTTCCACAGAATCGAAGCGCAACCTTCCGGCGAGATCACCGCGTAGGTCGAGTACTGCAGCATGTTCAGTTGATCGCACACGCCGATGGCCAGTGCACCGCCGGAACCACCTTCACCGATAACGGTGGCGATGATCGGGGTTTTCAGGCGCGACATCACACGCAGGTTCCAGGCAATCGCTTCGCTCTGGTTGCGCTCTTCGGCGTCGATGCCAGGGTAAGCACCCGGGGTGTCGATGAAGGTCAGGATCGGCATCTTGAAACGCTCGGCCATCTCCATCAGACGGCAGGCCTTGCGGTAGCCTTCCGGACGCGGCATGCCGAAGTTGCGGCGTACCTTCTCGCGCACTTCACGACCCTTCTGGTGACCGATGATCATCACCGGTTGATCATCCAGACGTGCCACACCGCCAACAATGGCCGCATCGTCGGAGAAGTGACGGTCGCCGTGCAGTTCGTCGAACTCGGTGAAGATGTGCTCGATGTAATCCAGGGTGTACGGGCGTTTCGGGTGACGCGCCAGGCGAGCGATCTGCCAGCTGGTCAGCTTGCCGAAGATGTCTTCGGTCAGCGTGCGGCTCTTGTCCTGCAGGCGGGAGATCTCATCGCCGATATTCAGCGAATTGTCATTACCGACCAAGCGCAACTCTTCGATCTTGGCTTGCAGGTCGGCGATCGGCTGTTCGAAATCTAGAAAATTCGGGTTCATAGGCGTCCGTCTTGGGTCGTGTCCCAAGTGAGCTTGGGCCGGCCGGTTGTCTATTCGCGCCCTACCTTAAGGGAGAGGCGCGCTGAGGTCGAGATTAAAAATTCAGGTTGTGGACAAGCGCAATGATGGCACTTGCCGGTCAACGGTATTGGAGGAAGACGTTGTCTCGCCCGAACTGGTCACGCAGGGCTTGAATCAAGGCATCCGCCGGATCGATTCGCCAGGTCTCGCCGAACTGCAGCAAGGTCTTCGCATCGGGGCTGGTGTACTCCATGGTGACCGGACACGCGCCGCGATGACGCTTGAGCAGCTCACCCAACCAGCGTAGCTGATCACCCTTCAGGTCCTGAGTCTGCAGCTTCAGACGCAGGCTTTCGGCCAGGTTGGTCCGGGCGTCTTCCATGCTCATCACGCGCTTGACCCGCAGCTTCAGGCCGCCGGAGAAGTCGTCATTGCTGACCTCGCCTTCGACGACCACCATCGCGTCAGTCTGCAACAGCGACTGCGCCGCATGGAACGACTCGGAAAACAGCGAGGCCTCGATGCGTCCAGAGCGGTCATCCAGGGTGATGAACCCCATCTTGTCGCCCTTCTTGTTCTTCATGACCCGCAGCGCAATGATCATGCCCGCGACGGTCTGGGTATCACGCGCCGGTTTCAGATCAATGATGCGCTGGCGGGCGAAACGACGGATTTCACCTTCGTATTCATCAATCGGGTGACCGGTCAGGTACAGGCCCAGGGTGTCTTTCTCCCCTTTGAGCCGCTCCTTGAGCGTCAACTCCTTGGCCTTGCGATGGTTGGCGTAAACGTCAGCGTCTTCTTCGACGAACAGACCACCGAACAGGTCCGAGTGCCCGCTGTCCTGAGTACGTGCAGTTTGTTCGGCGGCCTTGATCGCCTCTTCCATGGCCGTCAGCAGCACCGCGCGGTTGCGGTCGATGTTGGCCTGGTAGGCTTTTTGCTCATCGTGGAAGTACGGGCCAAGGCGATCCAGAGCGCCGCTGCGGATCAAGCCGTCGAGCGTGCGTTTGTTGATGCGCTTGAGGTCGACCCGGGCGCAGAAATCGAACAGGTCCTTGAATGGCCCCGCCAGACGCGCCTCAGTGATCGCCTCAACCGGCCCCTCGCCTACGCCTTTGATCGCGCCCAGGCCATAGATGATCCGGCCCTCATCGTTCACCGTGAACTTGAACTCCGAGGTGTTCACGTCCGGCGCGTCGAGGCGTAGCTTCATCGTGCGCACTTCCTCGATCAAGGTCACGACCTTGTCGGTGTTGTGCATATCCGCCGACAGCACCGCGGCCATGAACGGCGCCGGGTAGTGAGCCTTCAGCCAGGCAGTCTGGTACGACACCAGGCCGTAGGCGGCGGAGTGGGATTTGTTGAAGCCGTAACCGGCGAATTTCTCTACCAGGTCGAAAATGTTACCGGCGAGGTCGGCGTCGATATTGTTGGTCGCGCAACCTTCAATGAAACCGCCGCGCTGCTTGGCCATTTCCTCGGGTTTCTTCTTGCCCATGGCTCGCCGCAGCATGTCCGCACCACCGAGGGTGTAACCGGCCATGACCTGGGCGATCTGCATCACCTGTTCCTGATACAGGATGATTCCGTACGTCGGCGCCAGTACCGGCTTGAGGCCTTCGTACTGGTAGTCGGAGTGCGGGTACGCCAGTTCGGCGCGACCGTGCTTACGGTTGATGAAGTCGTCCACCATGCCCGACTGCAGCGGGCCCGGACGGAACAGCGCCACCAGTGCGATCAGGTCTTCCAGGCAGTCGGGCTTGAGCTTTTTGATCAGCTCTTTCATGCCGCGCGATTCAAGCTGGAACACCGCGGTGGTTTCGGCTTTCTGCAGCAGGCTGTACGTCGGCTTGTCGTCGAGCGGGATAAACGCGATGTCCAGCGGCGGCTCATTGACCTTGGCGCGGTCGCGGTTGATCGTTTTCAGCGCCCAGTCGATGATCGTCAGGGTCCGCAGGCCGAGGAAGTCGAACTTCACCAGACCGGCTGCCTCCACGTCGTCCTTGTCGAACTGGGTTACCAGGCCGTCACCGGCCTCGTCGCAATAGATCGGCGAGAAGTCGGTCAACTTGGTCGGGGCGATCACCACACCACCGGCGTGCTTGCCGACGTTACGCACCACGCCCTCGAGCTTGCGCGCCATCTCCCAGATTTCCGCCGCTTCTTCATCGACCTTGATGAAGTCACGCAGGATTTCTTCCTGCTCGTAGGCTTTTTCCAGGGTCATGCCGACTTCGAACGGAATCATCTTCGACAGACGATCCGCCAGGCCGTAGGACTTGCCCTGCACCCGCGCAACGTCGCGCACCACAGCCTTGGCGGCCATGGAACCGAAAGTGATGATCTGGCTTACCGCGTTGCGACCGTATTTCTCGGCCACGTAGTCGATCACCCGGTCACGACCGTCCATGCAGAAGTCGACGTCGAAGTCGGGCATCGATACCCGTTCCGGGTTAAGGAAACGTTCGAACAGCAGGTCGTATTCCAGCGGATCAAGGTCGGTGATCTTCTGCACATAGGCCACCAGCGAGCCGGCACCCGACCCCCGGCCAGGCCCCACCGGCACGCCGTTATTCTTGGCCCACTGGATAAAGTCCATCACGATCAGGAAGTAACCGGGGAAGCCCATCTGGATGATGATATCCAGCTCGAAATTCAAGCGGTCGACATAGACCTGACGCTTGGCTTCGTAGTCTTCAGTGGTGTCCTTGGGCAGCAGCACCGCGAGGCGTTCTTCGAGACCATCGAAAGAGACTTTGCGGAAGTATTCGTCGATGGTCATGCCATCGGGAATCGGGAAGTTGGGCAGGAAGTGCGTACCCAGCTTCACTTCAATGTTGCAGCGTTTGGCAATCTCGACGGTGTTTTCGATGGCGTCGGGAATGTCGCTGAACAGCTCGGCCATTTCCTCGGCGCTTTTGAGGTATTGCTGGTCGCTGTAATTCTTCGAGCGCCGCGGATCGTCGAGGGCGCGGCCCTCACCGATGCACACGCGGGTTTCGTGGGCTGCGAAATCTTCCTGCTTGATAAAGCGCACATCGTTGGTTGCCACCAGCGGTGCGCCAAGCTTGTCGGCCAGGGCCACGGCGCCGTGCAACTGTTCTTCATCGTTGGGGCGATTGGTGCGCTGGATTTCCAGATAGAAACGGTCCGGGAACACCGCCATCCATTCCCGCGCCAGCGCTTCGGCCTCGGCCGGGTTGCCGCCAATCATGGCCATGCCGATCTCGCCTTCTTTGGCGGCGGACAGCATGATCAGGCCTTCGTTGGCCTCGGCGACCCATTCGCGCTCGATGATGATCATGCCGTTGCGCTGACCGTCGATGAAGCCGCGCGAGATCAGCTCGGTAAGGTTGCGATAGCCCTTGGCGTTCATCACCAACAGGCTGATCCGGCTCAGTGGCGCGTCCGGATCCTTGTTCGACAGCCACAGGTCGGCGCCGCAGATCGGCTTGATGCCTGCGCCCATGGTGTTTTTATAGAATTTGACCAGAGAACACATGTTGTTCTGATCAGTGACCGCCACGGCCGGCATGTTCATGCCGGTCAGCGCCTTGACCAGTGGCTTGATCCGCACCAGCCCGTCGACCAGGGAGTATTCAGTGTGCAGGCGTAGATGAACGAATGAAGCCGGCATAGTGATCCTGTCCAGTTACATAGAGACAACAAGGCCCGGATTGTACCGGGCCTCGAACAAAACATCAGCCTTGCGACTAAACCTGCGTCAGGCCTTCGAGCGCCTCGTAAGCCTGACGCACCGGGGCGAACGAGCGCCGGTGAATCGGTGTCGGCCCGAGCCGTGCCAACGCTTCCAGATGAACGGGCGTCGGGTAGCCTTTGTGGCCACCGATGCCGTAGCCCGGGTAGATCAATTCGAACGCAGCCATTTCACGGTCGCGGCTGACCTTGGCCAGAATCGACGCAGCAGCGATGGCCGGCACCTTGCCGTCGCCCTGTACCACCGCTTCGGCGCGCATCGGCAGTTTCGGGCAGCGGTTGCCATCGATCATCGCCAGTTTCGGCTGCACATGCAGTCCGGCCACCGCACGCTGCATGGCGAGCATGGTCGCGTGCAGGATGTTCAGCTCGTCGATTTCCTCGACTTCGGCACGGGCGATGCACCAGCTCAGGGACTTCTCGATGATCTCGTCGTAGAGCTTCTCACGCTTGGCTTCGGTGAGTTTCTTCGAGTCATTGAGGCCGAGAATCGGCCGGTTCGGATCGAGAATCACCGCCGCCGTCACCACTGCACCGCACAACGGGCCGCGACCGACTTCATCGACACCGGCTACCAGTTCTTCGACTTCGGCGACCAGGGTGAAATCCAGGCCCATCTGCATATCTTTCTTGCTCATCGTGATTGACCGATCAGGTTGAGGACGGCGTCCGCCGCCTGATTGGAGGCGTCCAGCCGCAGCGTGCGATGAATCTCGTCGAAGCCACGGGTCTGCTCTTCGCCACCTTCGATCAGCGGCGACAGGGTCTGCGCCAGGGCCTCGACCGTTGCATCATCCTGCAACAATTCCGGGACCAGCAGACGCTGGGCCAGCAGGTTTGGCAAAGACACATACGGACTCTTGACCATGCGCTTGAGAATCCAGAACGTCAGCGGCGCCAGGCGATACGCGACGACCATTGGCCGCTTGTACAGCAACGCTTCAAGCGTGGCCGTGCCGGAAGCGATCAACACCGCGTTGCACGCCGCCAGGGCCAGATGGGATTTGCCGTCGAGCAGGGTTACCGGCAAGTCGCGACCCGCGAGCAGCTCCTCGAGCTGAGCGCGACGCTCGGCATTGGCGCACGGTATGACAAAGCGCAGTCCCGGACGCATGGCCCGCAGGCGCTCGGCCGTATCGAGGAACAATGCGCCCAGGCGGCCAACTTCGCCACCACGACTGCCAGGCATCAATGCCACCAGCGGACCGTCGGGCAAGCCCAGTTCGGCACGCGCAGCGGCGCGATCAGCCTGCAGCGCAATGGTATCGGCCAACGTATGACCGACGAACCGTACCGGCACGCCTTTCTCTTCGTAGAATTTCGCTTCGAACGGCAACAGCGTCAGCATCAGGTCGCAGCCTTCGCGAATCTTCAGCACGCGCTTCTGGCGCCACGCCCACACCGAAGGGCTGACGTAGTGCACGGTCTTGATCCCGGCCTGCCGCAGCTTGAGTTCGATATTGAGATTGAAATCCGGGGCGTCGATGCCGATGAACACATCCGGTTTCTCGGCAATCAACATGGCGATCAGGTCCTTGCGGCGCTTGAGCAACTCGCGTAGCCGCCCGAGCACTTCCACCAGCCCCATGACCGACAGACGCTCCATGGGGAAGTAGGACGTCAGGCCTTCGGCCTGCATCAACGGACCGCCGACACCGATGAACTCGACCGCCGGATGTTGCGCCTTGAGGGCGCGCATCAGACCGGCGCCCAAAATATCACCGGAAGCCTCGCCCGCCACCAGCGCAATACGCAGATTGGCCATGATCAGCGGGTGATGCCGCGAGTCGACGACTGGATCGAGTCACGAAACAGCGCGACTTCCGGGAACTGCGCAGCAGGTTCGGCCAGTTCGGCCAGCGCCTGTTCCACGGTCAGCCCTTGGCGATACACGGTTTTATAGGCGCGACGCAGGGCGTGAATGGCGTCTTCACTGAAACCGCGACGGCGCATACCTTCGAAGTTCATGCTGCGCGCTTCAGCCGGGTTGCCGAATACGGTCACGAACGCCGGAACGTCCTTGCCGATGGCGGTGCCCATGCCGGAAAAGCTGTGGGCGCCGATGTGGCAATACTGATGAACCAGGGTGAACCCGGAAAGGATCGCCCAGTCGTCGACATGTACATGTCCGGCCAACGCCGTGTTGTTGACCAGAATGCAGTTGTTGCCGATCACACTGTCGTGACCGATGTGGGCATAGGCCATGATCAGGTTGTGGTCGCCCAGCGTTGTTTCGGAGCGATCCTGAACAGTGCCACGGTGAATGGTCACGCCTTCGCGGATGACATTGTGGTCACCAATCACCAGACGGGTTTCTTCACCTTTGTATTTCAGATCGGGCGTATCTTCGCCTACCGAGGAAAACTGGTAGATGCGATTGTGCTTGCCAATCCGGGTCGGGCCTTTGAGGACCACATGCGGCCCGATTACGGTACCCTCGCCGATTTCCACACCTGCGCCGATGATCGACCACGGGCCGACCTCGACGCCGTCAGCCAGAACGGCCGACGGATCGATGATTGCGCGAGGGTCAATCAAACTCATAGCTTGCGTTCCGCACAGATGATTTCAGCGGAGCAGACCGGCTTGCCGTCGACCGAAGCCTGGCACTCGAACTTCCAGATCTGACGCTTGCAACTGATGAACCTGGCCTCAAGGATCAGTTGGTCACCCGGCAGAACCGGCTGACGGAAACGCAGTTTGTCGGAACCGACGAAGTAATACAGCGTGCCGTCGGCAGGCTTCACATCGAGCATTTTGAAACCGAGGATCCCGGCAGCCTGAGCCATCGCTTCGATGATCAACACGCCCGGCATGATTGGATGCGCCGGGAAGTGACCATTGAAGAATGGTTCGTTGATGCTGACATTCTTGTAGGCGCGAATGCGCTTGCCTTCAGTGTCCAGTTCCACCACCCGGTCCACCAGCAGGAACGGGTAACGGTGAGGCAGGTATTCGCGAATCTCGTTGATGTCCATCATTTCGGGGGGAAGCCTATGTAAAGATTGGGAGCGCGACTGACGCGCACTCCTCTAGCAAATCAAGGAGGCAGTCTAGAGGCTGTGCACACTTGATATGGAAATGGTATCAGCCATCAGATGAAGCATTGCCGCCGGGGGTCACTTCCCCAACGCGCTTTTCCAGCTGTTTCAAACGTCGCGCAAGGTCATCGAGCTGACGGATGCGGGCCGCGCTTTTGCGCCATTCGGCCGCCGGTTGCATGGCTGTACCGGAAGAATAGGCACCCGGCTCGGTAATCGAGTGGGTCACCATGGTCATCCCGGTGAGGAAAACGTTGTCGCAAATATCAATGTGACCCACCAGACCGACACCGCCAGCGAGCATGCAGTGCTTGCCGATCTTGGTGCTGCCGGAGATACCGACGCACGCCGCCATGGCGGTGTGATCACCGACCTGGACGTTGTGCGCAATCTGAATCTGGTTGTCGAGCTTCACGCCATTGCCGATCACGGTATCGGCCAAGGCACCGCGGTCGATAGCGGTATTCACGCCAATCTCCACGTCATCGCCGATGGTCACGCCACCGATCTGGGCGATTTTCTGCCAGATGCCTTTTTCGTTGGCAAAGCCGAAGCCCTCACCGCCGAGCACCGCGCCAGACTGGATCACCACACGCTTGCCGATGCGCACGTCGTGGTACAGCGTCACTCGCGGAGCGAGCCAGCCGCCCTCACCGATTTCACTGCGGGCACCGATGACGCAATGTGCGCCCAGGGTGACCTGCGCGCCGATTCGCACACCGGCCTCGATCACCACGAACGGGCCGATGCTGGCGCTTGGATCAACCACCGCATCCGGCGCAATCACTGCTGTGGGATGAACACCCGCAGTAGCTTTTGGCTTGGGATCGAACAGGTGCGAGATGCGTGCGTAAGCCAGGTAAGGATCCGGCACCACCAGCGCATTGCCGGCAAAACCGTCGGCATCGGCCTCTTTGAGCAATAGCGCAGCCGCCTGGGAACTTGCCAGGTATTTGCGGTATTGAGGATTTGCCAGAAAGCTCAACTGAGCTGGGCCAGCCTCCTGCAAGGTGGCTAGCCCAGTAATTTGCGTCTCGGGGTCGCCACGAAGGGTGGCGCCGAGGAACTCGGCCAACTGGCCGAGCTTGATAGTCACGGTCATGGGTTACTTCAGCTGATTCATGCGCTCGATAACCTGGCGCGTGATGTCGTACTGAGGTTTGACATCGATCACTGCGCCACGCTCGAACACCAGGTCAAAACCACCTTTCTTGATGACTTCTTCCACTGCGCTATCCAGTTTCGGCTTCAGTTGCTTGAGCATTTCGCGGTCGGCAACAGCCTTGGCTTCGTTCAGTTCCTTGGACTGGAACTGGAAGTCACGGGCCTTTTGCTTGAATTCAAGCTCCAGACGCTCACGCTCGCCCTGCTGCATCTTGTCGCCACCGGCCATCAGACGGTCCTGAATGCCCTTGGCGCTGCTTTCCAGCGTCTTGAGTTTGGTCAGTTGCGGACCGAACTTCTTCTCGGCATCCACGGCGTACTTCTTGGCCGCATCGGATTCCAGCAGCGCCATCTGATAGTTCAGAACAGCGATTTTCATGTCGGCGAACGCCGGGCCTGCCACCAGTACGGAGGCCAGGAGAACCAATTGAGTCAACTTACGCACGATGCACTCCTACAAAATCCATTGTCGTTATCTTGGGTCAGACGCTTAGAACGTCTGGCCGAGGGAGAATTGGAACACTTGAGTTTCAGCGTTATCCGGTTTCTTGACCGGCATCGCCAGAGCAAAACTCAGCGGACCCAGTGCGGTGACCCAGGTCACACCCACACCAACGGAACTGGCCATGTTGCTCAGACTGATGTCGTTGCACTTGGTGTTGGACGTCGAGCCATTTGTGTTGGTGGTGTCCTTGCACTGCGAATCGAAAACGTTACCCACGTCCCAGAATACCGAGGTACGCAGGGATCGCTGATCCTTGACGAACGGCAGCGGGAACAGAACCTCCGCACCACCCTGGATCAGTACGTTGCCACCGAACGGCAGCGGGTCCTGATCCGGGTCAACGGAGGTACCCGGGTTAGTGCCACGACTCGGAGTACTGCGAGGACCCAAGGTGCTGTCCTTGAAGCCACGAACCGAGTTGAAACCACCAGCATAGTAGTTTTCATAGAACGGCAAGCCGTCGGTCGAACCATAACCATCGCCATAACCCAGCTCAGTGTGCAGACGCAGGGTGTAGTTTTCGGTAATCGGCTGGAACAACTGACCACGATAGTCGAGTTTGTAGAACGACAGGTCGCTGCCCGGAATCGTGGTTTCCAGGGTCAGGCTCTGGGAACGGCCACGGGTCGGCAATACGCCCTTGTTCAGGGTCGACTCGGACCAGCCGGCCGACGCCTTGAAGTTCAGATACTGGTCGCCTTCCTTGTTAACGAAGTCGAAGATCTCGTCAACGGTGTACTGACCGGTCTTGATCTTGTCCTGTTGAGCGGACAGACCGAAGGTCAGACGCGAAGTCTCGCTGATCGGATAGCCAACGTTGACGCCGGCACCCAGGCTGTCTACCGCATAGCTCGCTACGTCGATGTTGAGATCTTTGTAGTCGGTGGTGCGATAGAACGCGTTGTAACCCAGGCTCACGCCATCGGCGGTCCAGTACGGGTCAACGTAGCCGAAGTTGTAGCGGCTCTGGTATTCGCTGCGGGTCAGGCCGACGCTGACGCGGTTACCGGTACCGAGGAAGTTGTTCTGGGTGATCGAACCGCCGAGGATCAGACCGGCACTCTGGGCGAAACCGACACTGGCGGTGATCGAACCGGACGCCTGTTCTTCAACGGCGTAGTTCACGTCTACCTGGTCGTCGACACCCGGAACGGCCGGAGTTTCAACGTTTACTTCTTTAAAGAAGCCCAGACGCTCAAGACGGGTCTTGGACTGGTCGATCAGGTAGGTCGAAGCCCAACCACCTTCCATCTGGCGCATTTCGCGACGCAGCACTTCGTCTTCGGACTTGGTGTTGCCACGGAAGTTGATGCGGTTGACGTAGGCACGCTTGCCCGGATCGACGGCGAACAGGATGTCCACGGTGTGATCGTCGTCATGCGGCTGAGGAACGCCGTTGACGTTGGCGAAGGTATAACCTTCGTTACCCAGGCGACGGGTGATCAGTTCGGACGTGGTGGTCATCAGTTTGCGCGAGAACACCTGGCCTTTCTGCACCAGCAGCAGGGACTTGATCTGGTCTTCAGGGACTTTCAGGTCACCGCTGAGCTTGACGTCACGTACGGTGTACTTCTCGCCTTCGGTGATGTTGACGGTGATGTAGACGTGCTTCTTGTCCGGGGTGATGGACACCTGGGTCGAAGCGATATCCATGTTGATGTAGCCGCGGTCCAGGTAGTAGGAACGCAGACGCTCCAGGTCACCGGAGAGTTTTTCGCGGGCGTACTTGTCATCGTTCTTGAAGAACGACAGCCAGTTGGTAGTTTTGAGCTCGAACAGGTCGATCAGGTCGTCATCAGGGAAGACCGTGTTACCCACCACGTTGATGTGCTGGATCGCAGCCACGGTGCCTTCGTTGATCTTCACTTTCAGCGCAACGCGGTTACGCGGCTGCGACACCACTTCGGTATCGACCGAAGCCGAGTAGCGGCCCTGGGCAACGTACTGGCGTTGCAGCTCGTTACGAACACCTTCAAGGGTGGCGCGCTGGAAGATTTCACCTTCGGACAGACCGGACTGCTTGAGGCCCTTCATCAGGTCTTCGGTGGAGATCGCCTTGTTGCCTTCGATCTCGATACTGGCGACGGACGGACGTTCGACGACCGTGATCACCAGAACGTTGCCTTCGCGGCCCAGCTGGATATCTTGAAAGAAACCGGTTTTGAACAACGCACGAGTGGATTCCACCAGGCGACGATCATCCGCCTGCTCGCCGACGTTCAACGGCAAGGCACCAAAGACGCTACCCGCGGAGACCCGCTGGAGGCCATTGACGCGAATATCAGAGATAGTGAAGGACTCGGCGTGAACTTCGGCGATCATCAATACGGTGAGAACCGCAGTTAGCAGCAGACGTTTCATGAAGTCCTTTCTTATTCCAACTGGCAATAAACAAACTGCCGCAAAATGCGGCAGATTCGCAATTCAGCGAAGCTTTACAGTCGACCCAGATCATTGACCAGAGCAAGCAACATCACTCCGACCACCAAACTGATACCGATCTGCACCCCCCAACCTTGCACCCGATCCGACAAGGGGCGACCACGCACCCACTCAATCAGATAAAACAACAAATGCCCCCCATCCAATACAGGAATGGGCAGCAAATTCAGAACCCCCAGGCTAATACTCAGATAAGCAAGGAAATTCAGGAAATCAGCGACGCCCGACTGGGCAGAAGCGCCCGCCACTTTAGCAATGGTTATCGGTCCACTCAAGTTTTTTACCGAGAGCTCGCCGAACAGCATTTTCTTCAGTGAGTCCAGCGTCAGAACGCTCATGGTCCAGGTACGACGGGCACCCTCGCCAATCGCGGCCAGCGGACCATAGCTGACCTCACGGATCATCTCCGGCGGCCAGTCTACGGCTTTTACACCAGCACCGAGATAACCGCCAGGCGACTTGCTTTCGCCGCGTGCCGCCAAGGTCACCGGGATGTCGATTTGAGCACCGTCGCGCTCGATACGCAGCATGATTTTGGTATCAGGACGCGTACGAACAGTATCGACCACCTGCTGCCAGTCACCCAGCGCCAGGCCGTCAAGCGACAGCAGACGGTCACCGGTTTTCAGACCAGCGGCCTGCGCCGGACCTTTTGGATCAAGTTCCGCCAGCACCGGCGGCAACGCCGGGCGCCATGGGCGAATGCCGAGCGAGCGGATCGGATCGGGCTCGTCGGCTCCTTTGAGCCAATGATCCAGCGCCAGCTCACGAGGCGTGTCGGCGCTGGAGCCCTGCTCGCGCACGAGCAATTGCAGGGAACCACTTTCGCCAAGACGACGCACCAACTGCAAATTGACCGCCGCCCAACCGGAGGTCGGCTCGCCATCGATGGCGACGATTTCCTGGCCAGCACTCAAGCCAGCCTTGGCCGCGAGACTGCCGGACTCGACTGCACCAATGACAGGGCGGATCTGCTCGCTGCCGAGCATGGCCAGCACCCAGAAGAACACCAGGGCCAGCAGGAAGTTGGCAATCGGCCCCGCCGCCACAATGGCGATACGCTGGCGAACCGATTTGCGATTGAAGGACTGATGAAGCTGATCGACCGGCACTTCGCCTTCACGCTCATCGAGCATCTTGACGTAGCCGCCCAACGGAATCGCGGCGATAACAAACTCGGTGCCCTGCTTGTCGTGCCAGCGCAACAGGGGCATGCCGAAGCCCACGGAAAAACGCAAAACCTTGACGCCACAGCGACGAGCGACCCAGAAGTGGCCGAATTCGTGAAAGGTGACCAGCACACCCAATGCGATCAGGGTGCCGGCAATCATATAGAGCGCGCTCATCTACTTTCTCCGCAATCCTGTTCAGTGTCGCGTGACGCCAGGGTCCTGCAACGGCTATCGGCCGTGACGACTCAGCCATCGTTCGGCCAGAATCCGCGCTTTCGCGTCTGCGGTAAACACCGCATCCAGATCTTCCAGCGCAACCACAGGCTCGAGATTCAACACGTCCTCGATGATACTCGCGATTTCCAGATAACCCACGCGTGCGTCGAGAAACGCCGCGACCGCCACTTCGTTGGCCGCATTGAGCATGGCTGGTGCGCTGTTGCCGGCCTCAGCCGCCTGTCGCGCCAGGCGCAGACACGGGAAGCGTTCTTCGTCCGGCGCCTCGAAATCCAGACGCGCAACGGCAAACAGATCCAGCGGCGCCACGCCCGAGTCGATACGCTCAGGCCAGGCCAGCGCATTGGCAATCGGCGTGCGCATGTCGGGATTACCCAACTGCGCCAACACCGAACCATCCACATAGTCGACCAATGAGTGAATCACACTCTGCGGATGGATCACCACCTCGACCTGCGCAGGCTTGGCGTCGAACAACCAGCAAGCCTCGATCAACTCCAGGCCCTTGTTCATCATGCTGGCCGAGTCCACCGAGATCTTGCGCCCCATGGACCAGTTCGGGTGCGCACACGCCTGATCCGGCGAAACATGCGCCAATTCGCTCATCGGCGTTTGCCGGAAAGGACCACCCGACGCCGTGAGCAAAATCCGCCGCACGCCGACGGCGCCCAGCCCACGGGCAAAATCCTGCGGCATGCACTGGAAGATCGCGTTGTGCTCGCTGTCGATCGGCAGCAGCCCCGAGCCGCTCTTGTGCACGGCCTCCATGAACAGCGCGCCGGACATCACCAGCGCTTCTTTATTGGCCAGGAGAATCTTCTTGCCAGCCTCCACCGCTGCCAATGTCGGGCGCAAGCCCGCAGCACCGACGATGGCCGCCATCACGGCATCGACTTCTGGCGCGGAAGCGACCTGGCACAGGCCCTCCTCCCCTACCAGCACGCGAGTGGGCAGGCCAGCCGCTCGCAAATCATCCTGCAGACCGCGAGCCGCAGCCACTTCGGGCACCACCGCGAACTGCGGCACATGGCGAATGCACAGGGCCAGCAACTCGCTCAGGCGCGTGAAGCCGCTCAGCGCGAAAACCTGATAACGCTCAGGATGACGAGCGATGACATCCAGGGTACTCAGACCGATCGAGCCGGTAGCCCCCAGAACGGTAATCTGTTGAGGACCGCTCACGGTGCAGCCATCCACAGCAATACAGCGAAAATCGGAATCGCAGCGGTCAGACTGTCGATGCGATCAAGCACACCGCCATGACCGGGCAGCAGGTTGCTGCTGTCCTTGATACCGGACTGGCGCTTGAACATGCTTTCGGTAAGGTCGCCCACCACCGAAATGAAGACGATCAGCGCAGCACCGATCAAGCCTTTGAGCAACTCGCCCACGGTCCAGTCACGAACCAGGCCGACGACAGCGGTAATGACCAGACTCAGCGCCAGACCACCGTAAACGCCTTCCCAGCTTTTACCGGGACTGACTTGCGGCGCCAGTTTGCGCTTGCCGAAGGCACGGCCGGAGAAATAGGCACCGATGTCGGCACCCCAGACCAGCACCATCACCGCCATGATCAGCCAGTTACCCAGCGGGTACTGTTTGATCTGCACCAGCCCTTGCCAGGCCGGCAGCAGGATCAGCAAGCCGATCACCAGTTTGGTGGCCGCCGTGGACCAGTGCTCGCTCGAGCGCGGATACGTCAGCACCAGATACGTCGCCACCGCCCACCACAGCACCGAAGCGCCCAGCACCCAAGGGGCGAGGCTCGGCAGGACGTACATGACGAACAGCATCAGCGCGACGACAGCGGCATAGCCGACACGGAACGACTGCGCGGTAAAGCCCGCCAGA
Organism: Pseudomonas sp. AD21; assembly: GCF_002878485.1. Taxonomy (NCBI): domain Bacteria; kingdom Pseudomonadati; phylum Pseudomonadota; class Gammaproteobacteria; order Pseudomonadales; family Pseudomonadaceae; genus Pseudomonas; species Pseudomonas sp. AD21. The sequence continues at coordinate 28,958 of NZ_NQYG01000013.1, read as the reverse complement.
CGCGCCCATTCCCAGGCGCCCAGGCTTACGACCAGACCGATGAACAGCGCGAAACCGGAACCCTCGAGCAGGAAAAACCCGCACAGAGCGATCGGTAGCAGGATCAGCGCAGTGATGATTCGTTGTTTAAGCATTAAACCCGGGCTCCAGCTTCGACCTGCTCGCTCGTTTTACCGAAGCGACGCTGACGCGAAGCGAAATCGGCCAGCGCAGTGCGCATGGCTTCGTGTTTGAAGTCCGGCCAGAACAGGTCGGAGAAGTACAACTCGGCGTACGCCAGTTGCCACAGCAAGAAGTTGCTGATGCGGTGCTCGCCACCGGTGCGGATGCACAGGTCCGGCAGCGGCAGGTCACCGGTCGCCAGACACGTTTGCAGCAGATCCGGAGTGATGTCTTCCGGACGCAGATGCCCGGCCTGAACTTCACGCGCCAGACGCTGCGCTGCCTGTGCAATATCCCACTGACCGCCGTAGTTGGCGGCGATCTGCAGAATGAAACGGTTGGCACCGGCCGTCATGGCCTCAGCCTCGCGCATCGCCGCCTGAAGTTCAGGATGGAAGCGCGAGCGATCGCCAATGATGCGCAGGCTGATATTGTTGTCGTTGAGGCGCTTGGCCTCACGACGCAACGCCTTGAAGAACAGATCCATCAAGGCACTGACTTCATCGGCCGGGCGCTGCCAGTTTTCACTGGAAAAGGCGAACAGGGTGAGCACTTCAACCTTGGCCTCAGCGCACACCTCGATTACCGCCCGCACAGCATCCACACCCGCTTTATGACCGGCGACACCCGGCATAAAGCGCTTTTTCGCCCAGCGATTATTGCCATCCATGATGATCGCGACATGGCGCGGCACCGCGGACGGCGCAGACTGCTTGGTCTTGTCCATTTAAAACTCGACCCTTATACGGCCATCAGATCCGCTTCTTTTGCCTTGGTGGCCGCATCGATATCAGCCTCAGCCTTGTCAGTGATTTTCTGAATGTCGGCTGCAGCACGACGCTCTTCGTCTTCGCTGATTTCTTTATCCTTGACCAGCTTCTTCAGCTCGCCCAAGGCGTCACGACGAATGTTGCGCACGGCAACACGAGCGTCTTCGGCGGCACTGCGCGCCTGCTTGGTGAAGCCCTTGCGGGTCTCTTCAGTCAGGGCAGGCATGGAGATCAGCAGCAACTCGCCAAGGTTGGTCGGGTTGAGGTTCAGACCAGCGCTCTGAATGGCCTTGTCGACTGCCGCGAGCATATTGCGCTCGAAGGCAACGACTTGCAGGGTGCGCGAGTCTTTTACAGTGATGTTGGCCACTTGGGTGATGGAGGTGTCTGCGCCGTAGTACGGCACCATCACGCTGCCCAGGATGCTTGGGTGAGCCTTGCCGGTACGAATCTGACCAAATGCATGAGCCAGAGAGTCCAGGGATTTCTGCATGCGCTCTTGAGCGTCTTTCTTGATTTCGTTGATCATTGTTGACCTTCCTCGATCAGGGTGCCTTCAGCGCCGCCATGCACGATGTTCAGCAGGGCGCCCGGCTTGTTCATGTTGAATACGCGCAACGGCATCTTGTGGTCGCGGCACAGGCAAATAGCTGTCAGATCCATTACACCCAGCTTGCGATCCAGCACTTCATCATAAGTCAGATGATCGAACTTCTCGGCATGCGGGTCTTTGAACGGGTCTGCGGTGTAGACGCCATCGACCTTGGTCGCCTTCAGAACAACGTCGGCATCGATTTCGATTGCACGCAGGCAGGCTGCCGAATCCGTGGTGAAGAACGGATTACCGGTACCGGCCGCGAAAATCACGACGTCCTTGGAGTTCAGGTGGCGCATGGCTTTGCGACGATCATAGTGATCAGTAACACCAACCATGGAAATGGCCGACATCACGATGGCCGAGATATTGGCACGTTCCAGCGCATCGCGCATGGCCAGAGCATTCATCACAGTGGCCAGCATGCCCATGTGGTCGCCTGTTACCCGATCCATGCCAGCCTTGCTCAAGGCCTCGCCACGGAACAGGTTGCCACCGCCGATCACCAGACCGACCTGTACGCCGATACCGACCAGTTGGCCGACTTCCAGCGCCATGCGATCCAGTACCTTCGGATCGATCCCGAACTCTTCCGAGCCCATCAGGGCCTCGCCGCTAAGCTTGAGTAGAATGCGTTTATAGCGAGCCTGATAACCACTGCCCTGCTGAGCCATTGCGAATCTCTCCTGCGGCGTATTTAAAAATTCTTTGCGAGCTGTTTACAGCTGGCGTTCACTCTAGCTTGGCGCTGCTTCAGCGCCATCGGAACATGGCTTTGTAAGTCAGTTCCAAGCGGAAACCAATTAAAAATTGGTAACCCCATCTGAAAAGAGGCTGCGCGCGTGAGCGGGCAGCCTCTTTCGGGCGACAGTTGAAAAACCGTCTTATTGCTTGGCGGCAGCCAGCTGGGCAGCAACTTCTTCAGCGAAGTTGTCGACCGGCTTCTCGATGCCTTCGCCTACTTTGTAGTAAGTGAAGGAAACGATTTCTGCGCCGCCTTTCTTGGCCAGCTCGCCAACCTTGATTTCAGGGTTCTTGACGAACGCCTGCTCAACCAGGCTTGCTTCTGCCAGGAACTTGCTGATACGGCCTTTGACCATGTTCTCAACAATGTTTTCTGGCTTGCCTTTGATTTTTTCTTCGTTCAGCTGCAGGAACACAGCTTTTTCACGCTCGATCGCTTCAGCCGAAACTTGCGAAGGCAGCAGGAACTCAGGGTTGCTTGCAGCTACGTGCATCGCGATGTCTTTGGCCAGCTCGACGTCACCGCCTTTCAGAGCCACAACAACACCGATCTTGTTGCCGTGCAGGTACGAACCTACAACGTCACCTTCGATACGGGTCAGACGACGGATGTTGACGTTCTCGCCTACTTTGGCAACCAGTGCTTCGCGAGCGGCTTCTTGAGCAGCGATCAGCGGAGCAGCGTCGGTCAGCTTGTCAGCGAAGGCTTTTTCAACGCTGGCAGCAACAAAGTTTTTGAAGTCGTCTTGCAGGGCCAGGAAGTCGGTCTGCGAGTTCACTTCCAGGATAACGGCAGCTTTACCGTCGTCCTTGATTGCGATTGCGCCTTCAGCGGCAACGTTGCCAGCCTTTTTCGCAGCCTTGATCGCGCCCGAAGCACGCATGTCATCAATGGCTTTTTCGATGTCGCCGTCAGCCTTTTCCAGGGCTTTCTTGCAATCCATCATGCCTTCGCCGGTACGCTCGCGCAGTTCTTTAACCAACGCTGCAGTAATTGCTGCCATTTTCAAATTCCTCTTGGATAGGTTTTCAACCATTCCACCCGATCGAACGGGCGTTCAATTCTTCCCGAATCACCTTGTACCCGCCGCACGTTACAGATGCAGGGGGTGCGCCACCACAAGTGGGCGCCAACAAACGGTTTTCGAGGTGGCAAAAAGGGGGCCAAGCCCCCTTTTTGCTTACTGAGTCAACGCCAGGGCGTCAATTACTCAGCTGCAGCCTGAGTTTCTTCAGCTGCGAATTCAACAGTACCGCCAGCAACGTTGTTGCGACCGCGGATCACTGCGTCAGCCATCGAACCCATGTACAGCTGGATAGCGCGGATTGCGTCATCGTTGCCTGGGATGATGTAGTCAACGCCTTCCGGGCTGCTGTTGGTGTCGACAACGCCGATTACCGGGATGCCCAGCTTGTTGGCTTCGGTGATCGCGATGCGCTCGTGGTCAACGTCGATCACGAACAGTGCGTCAGGCAGACCGCCCATGTCCTTGATGCCGCCCAGGGAGCGATCCAGCTTTTCCAGGTCACGGGAGCGCATCAGCGCTTCTTTCTTGGTCAGCTTGGCGAAGGTACCGTCTTCGGCTTGAACTTCAAGGTCACGCAGACGCTTGATGGAAGCACGAATGGTTTTGAAGTTGGTCAGCATGCCGCCCAACCAGCGGTGATCGACGTACGGCGAACCGCAACGTGCTGCTTCTTCAGCAACGATCTTGCCAGCGGAACGCTTGGTGCCGACGAACAGAATCTTGTTTTTGCCCTGGGCCAGACGCTCTACGAAAGTCAGAGCTTCGTTGAACATTGGCAGGGTTTTTTCAAGGTTGATGATGTGAATCTTGTTACGCGCGCCGAAAATGTACTTACCCATTTTCGGATTCCAGTAACGGGTTTGGTGACCGAAGTGCACACCGGCCTTCAGCATATCGCGCATGTTGACTTGGGACATGATAGTTCCTTAATAAGTCGGGTTTGGCCTCCACGTATCCCAATGACCAACCAGTGGCATAAAGCCAAAAGCACCCAGGTCATCGTGTCGACACGTGTGTGGATTTAAGCTTTTCGGGGTATCCCCGGAAAGCGGCGCATTTTATACCACAGGGTGCGCAGAAACGGAACCCGGAATCTGCAATCGCACCAAGGACATGGGCGCAGCCCCCCCTGGAATCGCCTTCAGGCACGCCATTGTATAGAGAGAGACGATGAACGCAGGCGCGGATTTGCTCCTTTCGTCTGTTAGAATCGGGTTTTTCAGGGTCGCAAAAAGAACACTTGCCACCCAATCCGTATCAGCAAGCGCCGCCGAGCGCAGAGAGAGCCTGTATGACCGTCAACCTCAAAACCCCCGAGGACATCGCTGGCATGCGTGTCGCCGGCAAACTGGCCGCCGATGTGCTGGAAATGATTGCCGAACACGTCAAACCGGGCGTGACCACCGATCAACTGAACCAGATCTGCCATGACTACATCGTCGACGTGCAGCAGGCCATCCCTGCCCCGCTCAACTACAAGGGCTACCCGAAGTCGATCTGCACTTCGATCAACCATGTGGTGTGCCACGGCATCCCGAACGACAAGCCGCTGAAAAACGGCGACACCCTGAACATCGACGTCACCGTGATCAAGGACGGCTACCACGGTGACACCAGCCGCATGTTCCACGTCGGCGAAGTACCGGTCTGGGCCGAGCGCCTGTCGCAGGTCACTCAGGAATGCATGTACAAGGCGATCGAAATCGTCAAACCCGGCTGCCGCCTCGGCGACATTGGCGAAGTGATCCAGAAGCACGCCGAAAAGAACGGCTTCTCGGTGGTTCGCGAGTTCTGCGGCCACGGCATCGGCAAGGTCTTCCACGAAGAACCGCAGATCCTGCACTACGGCCGCGCCGGCACCGGCATGGAACTGAAGGCCGGCATGACCTTCACCATCGAGCCGATGATCAACCAGGGCAAAGCCGACACCAAGGTGCTGGGCGACGGCTGGACCGCCATCACCAAGGACCGCAAGCTCTCGGCACAGTGGGAACACACCCTGCTGGTGACCGATACCGGCTACGAGATCTTCACCCTGCGCGCCGACGACACCATCGCGCGCATCTCGGCCTGATCCCAAGAACGCTCCCAGCCTTATAAAAGGAAAGCCAATCGATGCCGCAGGTGGATCCCGAACTCTTCGACCGCGGCCAGTTCCAGGCTGAACTGGCCCTGAAAGCGAGTCCCATCGCGGCGTTCAAGAAAGCGATCCGCCAGGCTCGCGAGGTCCTCGACACGCGTTTTCGCAATGGCCGCGACATCCGTCGCCTGATCGAAGACCGTGCCTGGTTCGTCGACAACATCCTGCAAAAGGCCTGGGAACAGTTCAACTGGAGCGAAGACGCCGACATTGCGCTGGTCGCGGTCGGTGGCTACGGCCGCGGTGAGTTGCATCCTTATTCCGACATCGACTTGCTGATCCTGCTGGACAGCGCCGATCACGAAGTTTTCCGCGATTCCATCGAGCGTTTCCTGACGCTGCTGTGGGACATCGGCCTGGAAGTCGGCCAGAGCGTGCGCTCGGTCAACGAATGCGCCGAGGAAGCGCGGGCCGACCTGACGGTGGTCACCAACCTGATGGAAAGCCGCACCATCTGCGGCCCCGAGCGCCTGCGCCAGCGCATGCTCGATGTCACCAGCACAGCACACATGTGGCCGGCCAAGGAGTTCTTCCTGGCCAAACGCGCCGAGCAGAAGGCCCGTCACCACAAGTACAACGACACCGAATACAACCTGGAACCCAACGTCAAAGGCTCGCCCGGCGGCCTGCGGGATATCCAGACGATTTTGTGGGTAGCCCGTCGTCAATACGGCACCCTGAACCTGCGCGCCCTGGCCGGCGAGGGCTTTCTGGTCGAGAGCGAAAACGCACTGCTGGCCTCTTCCCAGGAGTTTCTGTGGAAAGTGCGCTACGCCCTGCATATGCTCGCCGGCCGCTCCGAAGATCGCTTGCTGTTCGATCATCAACGGACCATTGCCGGCCTGCTGGGGTTTGAAGGTGACGACGCCAAACAGGCGGTCGAAAACTTCATGCAACAGTATTTCCGCGTGGTGATGAGCATCGCCCAGCTCAGCGACCTGATCATTCAGCATTTCGAGGAAGTCATCCTCGCCCCGGAAGACGAAGCGCCGCCGCAGCCGATCAACTCGCGCTTCCAACTGCATGACGGTTATATCGAAGCACGCAACGACAACGTATTCCGCCGCACGCCGTTCGCCATGCTCGAAATCTTCGTGCTGATGGCCCAGCAGCCGGAAATCAAAGGCGTGCGCGCCGACACCATTCGTCTACTGCGGGAAAACCGTCACCTGATCGACGACAACTTCCGCAACGACATCCGCAACACCAGCCTGTTCATCGAGCTGTTCAAGTGCAAGATCGGCGTCCACCGCAACCTGCGGCGGATGAACCGCTACGGCATCCTCGGGCGTTACCTGCCGGAGTTCGGTTTCATCGTCGGGCAGATGCAGCACGACCTGTTCCACATCTATACAGTCGATGCGCACACACTGAACCTGATCAAGCACCTGCGTAAGTTGCAGTACACCCAGGTATCGGAAAAATTTCCGTTGGCTGCCAAGCTCATGGCCAAACTGCCCAAGCCCGAGCTCATCTACATGGCGGGTCTGTACCACGACATCGGCAAGGGCCGGCATGGCGATCACTCGGACATCGGCGCGGTCGATGCCGAAGCGTTCTGCCAGCGCCATCAGTTGCCGCTGTGGGACAGCCGCCTGATCGTCTGGCTGGTGCAAAACCATCTGGTGATGTCGACCACTGCGCAGCGCAAGGATCTGTCCGATCCGCAGGTGATCCACGATTTCGCCCAGACCGTCGGCGACGAAACCCGTCTGGACTACCTGTACGTGCTGACCGTGGCCGACATCAACGCGACCAACCCGACCCTGTGGAACTCGTGGCGCGCCAGCCTGTTGCGCCAGCTCTACACCGAGACCAAGCGCGCCCTGCGCCGAGGTCTGGAAAACCCGGTGGATCGCGAAGAGCAGATTCGCCAGACCCAGAGCGCGGCGCTGGATATTCTGGTGCGCGGCGGCACCGACCCGGACGACGTCGAGCAGTTGTGGGCACAGTTGGGCGATGACTATTTCCTGCGCCACACCGCAGGCGACGTGGCCTGGCACAGTGACGCGATCCTGCAGCAGCCGGCCGATGGCGGCCCACTGGTGCTGATCAAGGAAACCACCCAGCGCGAGTTCGAGGGCGGCACGCAGATCTTCATTTATGCCCCGGATCAGCACGACTTCTTCGCCGTGACCGTGGCCGCGATGGACCAGCTCAACCTGAACATTCACGACGCCCGGGTCATCACCTCGAGCAGCCAGTTCACCCTCGACACCTACATCGTGCTCGACAACGACGGTGAATCCATCGGTGACAACCCGGCACGGATCAAGCAGATCCGCGACGGCCTGACCGAAGCCCTGCGCAACCCGGACGATTACCCGACGATCATCCAGCGCCGGGTGCCGCGCCAGCTCAAGCACTTCGCCTTTGCGCCGCAGGTGACGATCCACAACGACGCCCAGCGCCCGGTGACGGTGCTGGAACTGACGGCACCGGATCGCCCGGGCCTGCTGGCGCGGATCGGCGGGATCTTCCTCGAATTCGACCTATCGCTGCAGAACGCCAAGATTGCGACCCTGGGCGAACGGGTGGAAGACGTGTTCTTCATCACCGACGCCCACAACCAGCCGCTCTCCGACCCGCTGCTGTGCAGCCGCTTGCAGGATGCAATCGTCGAACAACTGAGCGTCAATCAGGAACCGGATATCAAGCTTTCGCGTATCAGTATCTGAATTAACAAACTATCCCTGTGGAGGCAGATATAGCTGCCCGGGGCTTTAGTGGTGAGGGGATTGATCCCCGATGGGTTGCGAAGCGGCCCCAAAAACCTGCAATCGCGGTGTATTCGCTACACCGCACGCGATGGTTTTGCGACTGCTGCGCAGCCAATCGGGGATAAATCCCCTCGCCACGGAGTTCTCTCCACATTGAACGAGGCATCCATGAACAACGCTCTGAACCAGCTCCAGCCCTACCCGTTCGAAAAGCTCCGCGCCCTGCTCGGCACCGTGACCCCGAACCCGGACAAACGCCCGATCGCCCTGTCGATCGGTGAGCCGAAACATCGCTCGCCAAGCTTTGTCGCCGAAGCGCTGGCGAACAATCTGGATCAGATGGCGGTATACCCAACCACCCTCGGCATCCCGGCCCTGCGCGAAGCGATCGCTGGCTGGTGCGAGCGTCGTTTCGGCGTGCCGAGCGGCTGGATTGACCCGGCGCGCAACGTGCTGCCGGTCAACGGCACTCGCGAAGCGCTGTTCGCCTTCACCCAGACCGTGGTCAACCGTGGCGACGACGCCCTGGTGGTCAGCCCCAACCCGTTCTATCAGATCTACGAAGGCGCAGCGTTCCTCGCTGGCGCAAAGCCGCACTACCTGCCTTGCCTGGACGAAAACGGCTTCAACCCGGATTTCGACGCGGTATCACCAGACATCTGGAAGCGCTGCCAGATCCTGTTCCTGTGCTCGCCGGGCAACCCGACTGGCGCGCTGATCCCGGTAGATGTGCTGAAAAAACTGATCGCTCTGGCTGACGAACACGACTTCGTGATCGCCGCCGATGAGTGCTACAGCGAGCTGTACTTCGACGAACAGACTCCGCCGCCAGGCCTGCTCAGTGCCTGCGTCGAACTGGGCCGCAAGGACTTCAAGCGCTGCGTGGTGTTCCACAGCCTGTCCAAGCGCTCCAACCTGCCTGGCCTGCGTTCCGGTTTCGTCGCCGGAGATGCCGATATCCTCAAGGGTTTCCTGCTGTACCGCACCTACCACGGCTGCGCGATGCCGGTACAAACCCAACTGGCCAGCGTTGCGGCGTGGAATGACGAAGTCCACGTGCGCGCCAACCGTGCGCTGTACCGCGAGAAGTTCGACGCGGTGCTGGAAATCCTCAGCCCGGTGATGGACGTGCAGCGCCCGGATGGCAGCTTCTATCTGTGGCCGAATGTGCAAGGTGATGATGCGGCGTTCTGCCGGGATCTGTTTGCCGAAGAGCACGTGACCGTGGTGCCTGGCTCGTATCTGTCCCGAGAAGTGGACGGTGTGAACCCGGGGGCCGGTCGTGTGCGGATGGCACTGGTTGCGCCATTGGCTGAATGTGTGGAAGCGGCTGAACGGATTAAAAACTTCATTACGCGCCACTTGTCTTAATCGCCAGTTCTCGCGCGATGCAATATCGCGCGAGAACAATGAAACAACGAAATACACTTCTACACTTTAAAACTTCCCGCACCTGGCCTATCCGCCTGCTCTTCCCATCGCAACTTACCGCTACATACAAAAGCCAACGAACAACACGAAAGTCTAAAGCATGGCCTATCCGCACCCGGTAGTGGAGAGCGAATAAGCCGGGTCACGGTTATTTGATCGCACCCAGGTGGGCCTCACTCAAATCCAGCTCAACCAATACCTCTGTGAGCACGTCATCGCCAATCTGGTGGTGGTGGCGGCTCATTCCTTCCTGGCAATACCCGCGCCAAAAATTGTCACCGGGTTTTCCCAATTTTCCAGTTACTCTGCTCTGCGTGCCTCACTCCATTGCACAAGTACGCCCTACCAACATCAAGCAACATCATTCATCAGAATCAAACTTAACAACAACTTCAAAACACATTAGCCTTAAAAAACCAATCAAACATCAAACCCTCACAACAAGCCTTTATACATATTGGTACTCCCGATGAACATCGCCACCCCATGCAAACTTATTCACCCCGACAATCAACTAGCTTCTTATCAGGTCGCTGTCAACGAGAACCCTCACAACGAACGTCCCTCCTTACAGGGTGCCCGCAGCAAACGCGCCATTGGTAATTGGCAAAAATTCTGGGGTCATGGCCGAGTATTGACTATCAGCTTTATGGAAAACTTGCCTGTCAATCTCAAGCAGCGTATCGAAAGGTTGATCCGACAATGGGAGCCTGCCACCAATCTGACATTCAAGTTCGTTGATGGCGTCGCCGGGGAAATACGCATTTCCACAACGGGCGACGTATCCAATTCATACCTTGGAACTGACGCACTTTTGGTGCCATCGGACCTGCCCACCTTGAGGCTGGGGATCGCTCCGGATCATGCGGAGTTCGATCCGACAGTGCTCCACGAGTTTGGTCACGCATTGGGAATGCAACATGAGCATCAGCACCCAGCCGCCAACATCCCTTGGGACGTGCCAAAAGTTTATGAATACTTCAACCTGCACCATCAATGGACCAAGGAAGACGTCGACAACAATCTTTTCAACACGTTTGATGCCAACACTTCATTGAACGGACCTTACGACAAGACGTCCATCATGCATTACGTAATTCCCAACGAGTTGACCGTCGGCGATTGGCAAGCGGGACTTAACACCAAGATCAGCAAACTTGATCGGCGCAATATGCGCAAGGCTTACCCTAAACCCTAAACCCTAAACCCTAAACCCTGACACCCTGTATTTTTATATATGGAGCTTTCTGATTATGGACAATCTGAACCCCTGCCAACTCGTCACGCCAAATGACGTTAATACCTCTTATGAAACTGCCATCAGGGAAAACCCTGACAATCGCAATACCGCCACCGGCAGTCGAAGGAAACGTGCCGTCGCCCGGCACACAAAATTCTGGACACCCGGTCGCCTGTTACGCATCCGGTTTCTGAACGGCAGTTCGTCCTTCAAAGAGGCGACAAAAGCAGCACTCGCGAATTGGACACCTCACGTCAACCTGAACGTTCAGTACATTGAAGAGGGCGAAGCCGAGATTCGCATTTCCAGTGAGCCGGGAGCTTACTGGTCGATGATCGGGACTGACGCATTGACCATTGACGATCAAACCGAAGCAACATTGAATCTGTCTCCGGATCAGGATCTTTCAATCAAATTTTTCATGGCCCAGGCCACCCATGAATTCGGTCACATGCTCGGGGCCGAACACGAGCACTTGCACCCTGAAATGACCATTCCCTGGGACAAGGAAGCTGTTTACCAACATTTCGACGCAACGAGTGATCTGGAACGTAGCCGGATAGACCTGACTTATTTCAACCTTCTTGATGCCAGCGAAGTCAACCATTCTCCTTACGATCCGAAATCCATCATGCATTACGCCATTCGCCAGAACTGGACCAAGGGTGACTTTCAGATATACCTCAATCCAGTCCTCAGCGAGAAAGACAAGGCATTCATGACGACCGCTTACCCTCATCCCGAAGCCTGACAGGAAGAAGGTTCAACTTGAAATCATCAATATTTCCGGCATCACTTCACTGAGCCAAGGTTGGCCTCACTCAAATCCAGCTCGCCCAGCACTTCGCGCAGCACGTCATCACCAATCTGGTGATGACGACTCAGGCTGTACAACTCAAGGCGTTGCGCTCGCAACGCCTTCAAACGCAAGCGGCGCTCCAGCAGATCCATCTGGAACGCCAACGCCTGGGCTTCGGCCGAATCATTGAAAACTTCGAGTTGATGGCGATACTCGGACATGATCCGCGCCTTGAGTTCTGCCGAGAGCGCGGCCTGCGCAGCATCCTGCGGGCCGACCTCTTCGGTTTCCAGCGCATGAATCGCCGCCTCGGCGGTCTTGCGCCAAGCATCGCGCACTTCCTGGCGACGTTTGTCGTCCGGACTTTTCTCGATGCCGCGCAACAGCAACGGCAAAGCGATGCAGGCGCAAATCAGCGACAACAGAATCACCCCGGCGGCGATGAAGATCAGCAGGTCACGCTCGGGGAACGCCTCGCTGCCCATCAACATCGGCACCGACATCACACCGGCCAGCGTCACCGCCCCGCGCACACCGCCGACGCTCAGCAGCCAGCAGGATCGGGCCGTGGGCACTTGCGTCAGGTCGCCCTTGCCGCGCAAACGCCGCAACAGCACCGACAAGCGCCAAATGCTCTGCACCCAGATAAACCGCAACAGTACCAACGCGAGAAAAATCGCCACCACATCAAGGCCGCGATACAGCAGCGTCGGCCACAGCGTCGGTTCGTGGCTGACCACCGCTTTGATGATGTCCGGCAGTTGCAGACCGAGCAGCAGAAAGATCAGACCGTTGAAGGCGAACTCCAACAACGACCAGACGCTGCGATTGAGCAAGCGGGTGCTGGTCTGCCGTGGCAGCAGATCGAGCCAGCTCTGCATCATTCCCGCCGCCACCGCCGAAAGAATGCCCGAAGCCCCCAGTCGTTCGGCCAACACGTAGGCGGCGAACGGCAGCAGCAACATAAACACCACGTGGGTGGCCGGATCGTCCCAGCCCCTGGCGATCATCCACGCGCGCAAGCGTCCGACCAGCCAGCTCAGCGCCACGCCGACCGCCAGTCCGCCGACCGCCACCAGCACGAACGTCAGGCTGGCATTGGCCAGCGAGAACACCCCGGTCACCGCGGCCACCAAGGCGAACTTGAACGTCACCAGACCCGACGCATCGTTCATCAGCGCCTCGCCTTGCAGGATATGCATCAGCGGCGTCGGCAAGCGGTTCTGCGAAATGGCTGAAACCGCCACGGCGTCAGTCGGCGACAGCACGGCGGCGAGTGCGAAGGCGACCGCCAGCGGAATGCTCGGCAACAGCCAGTGAATGAAGTACCCGGCGCCAACCACGGTGAACAGCACCAGACCGACGGCCAGCGTCAGGATCGGGCCGCGCAGATGCCAGAACTCACGCTTGGGCATGCGCCAACCATCTGAAAACAGCAGCGGCGGCAGGAACAGAAACAGGAACAATTCAGGATCCAGCGCGACGTGCAGGCCCAGTGTCGGCCAGGCCAGCAGCGCACCGGCGGCGATTTGCACGAGGGGCAGCGGCAGCGGGATGACCCGTCCGACCAGCCGCGAGACGCTGACCAGCATCAACAGGATCAGCACGGTATAAGCGGTTTGCATAAAGCGGAATTCTCAGACAATCGACAGCGTTGAACTGCCATATTAGCCGCTTAGGATGCGTCTGGCGTTTGCACCTATGTCGCAACCTCCCGCACATTCCCTTGCAGGAGTGAGCCTGTTCGCGATAGCGGTGTGTCCGTCAATTGCAGCTTGAACATGAAAAAGCCATCGCGAGCAGGCTCACTCCTACAGGTGTTTTGCGTATTAGCTGAAGGGTCATGGCATAATCCGACACCATTTTTTTCCAGCACCTGTAAAGGGGGCAATTCCTTGACCGTTTCAAGTAAAACGTTGCACCTTTTCGGCATCAAAGCCTGCGACACCATGAAGAAGGCGCGCACTTGGCTCGATGAACACGCTGTCAGCTACGACTTCCATGACTACAAAACTGCCGGTATCGACCGTGAGCACCTGACCCAATGGTGTGACGAGCACGGCTGGCAAACGGTGTTGAACCGTGCAGGCACGACCTTTCGCAAACTCGACGACGAACGTAAAGCCGATCTCGACCAGTCGAAAGCCATCGAACTGATGCTCGCTCAACCCTCGATGATCAAGCGTCCGGTGCTCGATCTCGGTGACCGAACCCTGATTGGCTTCAAGCCAGACATCTACGCGGCCGCACTCAAGTAAGCAGCCCGTCACTTATTGCTAGAGGTATTCACATGTCCAATTCCCTGTTCAGCATCGCCTTTGGTGTCGGCACTCAGAACCGTCAAGGCGCCTGGCTGGAAGTGTTCTACGCTCAGCCACTGCTCAACCCTTCGGCCGAACTGGTCGCCGCCGTTGCGCCGATCCTCGGTTACACCGAAGGCAACCAGGCCATCACTTTTACCACTGCACAGGCTGCGCAACTGGCTGAAGCGGTCAAAGGCATCGACGCCGTTCAAGGCAAACTGCTGACCCGTCTGGCCGAGAGCCACAAGCCGCTGGTCGCCACCCTGCTGGCCGAAGACGCACAGCTGACCTCGACACCCGAGGCCTACCTCAAGCTACACCTGCTGTCCCACCGCCTGGTCAAGCCGCACGGCGTGAGCCTGGCCGGGATCTTCCCGCTGCTGCCGAACGTTGCCTGGACCAGCCAGGGCGCGATCGACCTGAGCGAACTGGCCGAACTGCAACTCGAAGCCCGTCTGCGTGGCGAGCTGCTGGAAGTGTTCTCGGTGGACAAGTTCCCGAAAATGACCGACTACGTGGTACCGGCCGGCGTGCGTATCGCTGACGCGGCACGTCTGCGTCTGGGTGCGTACGTGGGCGAAGGCACCACCGTGATGCACGAAGGCTTCATCAACTTCAACGCCGGCACCGAAGGCCCGGGCATGATCGAAGGCCGCGTCTCCGCTGGCGTGTTCGTCGGCAAGGGTTCGGACCTGGGCGGCGGCTGCTCGACCATGGGCACCCTGTCGGGTGGCGGCAACATCGTGATCAAGGTTGGCGAAGGCTGCCTGATCGGTGCCAACGCCGGTATCGGTATTCCGTTGGGCGACCGCAACACCGTCGAATCGGGCCTGTACGTGACCGCCGGCACCAAGGTCGCGCTGCTGGACGAGCACAACAACCTGGTCAAGGTTGTGAAGGCGCGTGAACTGGCCGGTCAGACTGACCTGCTGTTCCGTCGCAATTCGGAAACCGGTGCCGTGGAGTGCAAAACCCACAAATCGGCGATCGAACTGAACGAAGCGCTGCACGCTCACAACTAAGTGCTTTAAGCACCTGTGGGAGCGACGGTTCGACGATTCGACCTGCTCGCGAAGCTCTTGGCGTTCTCAGGGACGTCTTCGCGAGCAGGCTCGCTCCCACAAGGTTTGGCGTACATCCCGCCCCTCTTCACCAGGGCTAAAAACTGTGATGATTCCCTCTCCCTGGCGCGCCGATTTTCCGGCCATCGCCGCCCTGCAACGGCAAGACCAGACCTATCTGGACAACGCCGCCACCACGCAAAAACCCCAGGCCCTGCTCGACGCACTGACGCATTACTACGCCAACGGCGCAGCCAATGTGCATCGCGCGCAGCACCTGCCCGGCGCCCACGCCACGCAGGCGTTCGAAGACAGTCGGCTCAAGGTTGCCCAGTGGCTGAATGCCGGTGACAGCGGGCAGATCATCTTCACCCACGGCGCCACCAGTGCGCTGAATCTCCTGGCGTATGGCCTGGAACATCTTTTCCACCCGGGCGATGAAATTGTCATCAGCGCCCTGGAGCATCACGCCAACCTGCTGCCGTGGCAGCAACTGGCGCAGCGTCGCGACCTGAAACTGGTGATCCTGCCGCTGGACGCCGACGGCGTGATCGACCTCGGCGCCGCCGTACGCCTGATCGGTCCGCGCACTCGCTTGCTGGCGGTCAGTCAGTTGTCCAATGTGCTCGGTGCCTGGCAGCCGCTGCCGGCACTGTTGGCGATGGCCAAGGCGCAGGACGCGCTGACCGTGGTCGATGGCGCGCAAGGTGTGGTGCATGGTCGCCACGACGTGCAGGCGCTGGGTTGCGACTTCTATGTGTTTTCCAGCCACAAGCTGTACGGCCCCGATGGCCTCGGTGTGCTGTTCGGGCGCAACACAGCGCTTGAGCAACTGCAGCCGTGGCAGTTCGGCGGCGAAATGGTGCTGGAAGCCAACTATCACGACGCGCGTTTCCGCCCTGCCCCGCTGGGTTTTGAAGCGGGCACGCCGCCGATTGCCAGCGTGATCGGATTGGGTGCAACCCTCGACTATCTGGCCGGGCTCGATCAGGACGCGGTATCCGCCCATGAAGCAGCGCTGCACGACTATCTGCTGCAAGGCCTCGCCGCCCGTAACGGCATTCGCCTGCTGGGCAAACCGCAGCTGGCGCTGGCAAGTTTTGTCGTCGAGGGCGTGCACAACGCTGATCTGGCGCACCTGTTGACCGAGCAAGGTATCGCCGTGCGCGCCGGGCATCATTGCGCCATGCCGTTGCTCAAAAGCCTTGAGCTGGCCGGGGCGATTCGCGTGTCGCTGGCGTTGTACAACGATTCCGAGGATCTGGAACGCTTCTTCGAAGCACTGGATCAGGCGCTGGAGTTGTTGCGATGAGCCTGCCGGTCGAAGCCGCCGAGGCGTTGCAGACTTTTCAGAATGCGGCTGGCTGGGAACAGCGCGCGCGGTTGTTGATGCAGTTTGGTGATCGTTTGCCGCCGCTGGATGACGCGGACAAGTGCGAGGCCAACCGGGTGCATGGCTGTGAGAGTCAGGTGTGGCTGGTTGGGGAATTGCGTGACGGTCATTGGCAATTCAGCGCCAGCAGCGATGCGCGGATGATTCGCGGGTTGGTGGCGTTGTTGCTGTTGCGGGTTAACGGCTTGTCGGCGGCTGAGTTGCAACAGGTTGATCTGCCAGACTGGTTTAATCAACTCGGCCTTTCGCGCCAGCTATCGCCATCGCGCAGCAATGGCTTGAATGCCGTGCTCCAGCGAATGAATGAGTTGGCCGGTTAATCGCCTTCGCGAGCAGCCACAACATCAAACCTGAGGTTTAATGCGATCCGCCGGGCGCCGAACGCCCGCCACAATCTTGTCCACAGCCTTGGTCGCCGCGACCATGCCGAACGTCGCCGTCACCATCATCACCGCGCCAAACCCGCCCGCGCAGTCGAGCTTCACGCCATCGCCGACAAAACTCTTCTGCAGACAGATGCTGCCATCGGGTTTCGGATAGCGCAGCTGTTCAGTGGAGAACACGCACGGCACGCTGTAATGGCGGGTCACGGTGCGCGAGAAGCCGTAGTCACGACGCAGGGTCGAACGCACTTTCGAGGCCAGTGGATCGTTGAACGTACGGTTGAGGTCGCAGACCTGAATCAGCGTCGGATCAATCTGCCCGCCGGCACCGCCGGTGGTGATGATCTGGATCTTGCGGCGTTTGCACCAGGCAATCAGCGCAGCCTTGGCGTTGACCGCGTCGATGCAGTCGATCACACAATCGATGTTCGGCGTGATGTACTCGGCCATGGTGTCGCGGGTGACGAAATCGGCCACCGCGTGCACCGTGCAGTCCGGGTTGATCCCGCGCAGACGCTCGGCCATCACTTCGACCTTGGGTTTGCCGACAGTGCTGTCCAGCGCATGCAACTGCCGGTTGGCGTTGCTGACGCAGACGTCGTCGAGGTCGAACAGCGAAATCTCGCCCACGCCACACCGGGCCATGGCTTCCGCCGCCCAGGAACCGACGCCACCGACGCCGACAATCGCCACATGGGCCGCACGCAGGCGCTCGAGGCCCTCGATGCCATACAAACGGGCGATGCCTGCAAACCGTGGATCTTCTGTACTCATGACCATTACCCCAAAAACCGGCGCGCATTATAGGGCCGTCGGCGGCCAAGAGCATCTTTGACGCTATGAACGGTGAACGCAGCCGTTTTATACAAACCCTGTGGCGAGTGAGCTTGCTCCCGCTGGGTCGCGAAGCGGCCCTCAAAAAAGCGGCCTGCGTCGCAGTCCAGCGGGAGCAAGCTCCCTCGCCACAGGAAATTGATGCCACACTGAACAAAGTTTTCTCTTACAAGCTGTTACTAAAGAACTTAAATCAGGTTGGACTGCCCAATGTCCGGCATTTCCCTGTCCGGTGTACGAGCAGTGAACTGCCGGTGTAGGATTCGCGCCCTTTGCTAGTCAGAAAGCCGCAATACCAACCGATCCTTCGTTCCACAGCCTTTGGAACCCGAAATAGCTATGTCATCGCGTAAATTTGGTCTCAACCTGGTGGTGGTTCTGGCAATCGCCGCCCTGTTCACCGGTTTCTGGGCGCTGATCAACCGCCCGGTCTCCGCGCCCAACTGGCCGGAGCAGATCTCCGGTTTCTCCTATTCGCCATTCCAGCAGGGTCAATTCCCACAGAAGGATCAGTATCCGACTGACGATGAAATGCGCCGCGACCTGGAGATCATGAGCAAACTGACGGACAACATCCGTATCTACTCGGTCGACGGTTCCCTGCAGGACATCCCGAAACTGGCGGAAGAGTTCGGTCTGCGCGTGACCCTCGGGATCTGGATCAGCCCCGACCAGGAACGCAACGAGCGGGAAATCCAGCGCGCCATCGAACTGGCCAACACTTCGCGCAGCGTGGTTCGCGTGGTGGTCGGCAACGAGGCGATCTTCCGCAAGGAAATCACTGCCGAACAACTGAGCGTGCTGCTTGATCGCGTGCGTTCAGCGGTGAAGGTGCCGGTGACCACTTCCGAGCAGTGGCACGTCTGGGAAGAACACCCGGAACTGGCCAAACACGTCGACCTGATCGCTGCTCACGTGCTGCCGTACTGGGAATTCATCCCCGTCGACAAGGCCGGGCAGTTCGTCTTCGACCGCGCCCGCGACCTGAAAAAGATGTTCCCGAAAAAACCGTTGCTGCTGTCCGAAGTCGGCTGGCCGAGCAACGGTCGCATGCGCGGTGGCGCCGATGCGTCGCCGGCGGATCAGGCAATCTACCTGCGCACCCTGGTCAACAAGCTTAACCGCCAGGGCTTCAACTACTTCGTGATCGAAGCCTTCGACCAGCCGTGGAAGGCCAGTGACGAAGGTTCGGTAGGCGCCTACTGGGGCGTGTTCAACGCTGCGCGCCAGCAGAAATTCAACTTCGAAGGCCCGGTAGTGGCGATCCCGCAATGGCGCGTGCTGGCCATCGGTTCGGTGGTGCTGGCGCTGCTGTCGCTGACCCTGCTGATGATTGACGGCTCGGCGCTGCGCCAGCGTGGCCGTACCTTCCTGACCTTTATCGCGTTCCTCTGCGGTTCAGTGCTGGTGTGGATCGGCTACGACTACAGCCAGCAATACAGCACCTGGTTCAGCCTGACGGTGGGTTTCCTCCTGGCGCTGGGTGCGCTCGGGGTGTTCATCGTATTGCTGACCGAGGCGCATGAACTGGCCGAAGCGGTCTGGACCCACAAGCGCCGGCGTGAATTCCTGCCGGTGGTGGGCGACTCGGACTACAGACCGAAAGTCTCGATCCACGTACCTTGCTACAACGAGCCACCGGAGATGGTCAAACAGACCCTCGACGCCCTGGCCGCCCTCGATTACCCGGACTATGAAGTCCTGATCATCGACAACAACACCAAGGACCCGGCCGTGTGGGAGCCGGTGCGCGACTACTGCGAAACCTTGGGCCCGCGCTTCAAGTTCTTCCACGTATCGCCCCTGGCCGGCTTCAAGGGCGGCGCGCTGAACTACCTGATTCCGCACACCGCCAAGGACGCCGAAGTCATCGCGGTGATCGACTCCGACTACTGCGTGCACCCGAACTGGCTCAAGCACATGGTGCCGCACTTCGCCGATCCGAAAATCGCCGTGGTGCAGTCGCCGCAGGATTACCGCGACCAGAACGAAAGCACCTTCAAGAAGCTCTGCTACGCCGAATACAAAGGCTTCTTCCACATCGGCATGGTCACCCGCAACGACCGCGACGCGATCATCCAGCACGGCACCATGACCATGACCCGGCGTTCTGTTCTGGAAGAGTTGGGCTGGGCCGACTGGTGCATCTGTGAAGACGCCGAGCTCGGTCTGCGCGTGTTCGAAAAAGGTCTGTCGGCGGCGTATTACCACGACAGTTACGGCAAGGGTCTGATGCCGGATACCTTCATCGACTTCAAGAAGCAGCGTTTCCGCTGGGCCTATGGCGCGATCCAGATCATCAAGCGCCACACCGGCAGCCTGTTGCGCGGCAAGGACACCGAGCTGACCCGTGGCCAGCGCTACCACTTCCTCGCCGGCTGGTTGCCGTGGGTCGCGGACGGCATGAACATCTTCTTCACCGTCGGCGCGCTGTTGTGGTCGGCGGCGATGATCATCGTGCCGCAACGGGTCGATCCGCCGCTGCTGATCTTCGCGATCCCGCCTTTGGCGCTGTTCGTATTCAAGGTCGGCAAGATCATCTTCCTGTACCGTCGCGCCGTCGGCGTGAACCTCAAGGATGCGTTCTGCGCGGCGCTCGCGGGCCTGGCGTTGTCGCACACCATCGCCAAAGCGGTGCTGTACGGCTTCTTCACCAGCAGCATCCCGTTCTTCCGCACGCCGAAAAACGCCGACAACCACGGTTTCTGGGTGGCGATTTCCGAAGCGCGCGAAGAGCTGTTCATCATGCTGCTGTTGTGGGGCGCGGCACTGGGGATCTACCTGGTGCAAGGCATTCCGAGCAACGACATGCGCTTCTGGGTGGCGATGCTGCTGGTGCAGTCGCTGCCGTACCTGGCAGCGCTGATCATGGCGTTCCTCTCGTCGCTGCCAAAACCGGCAACGGAGCCTGAACCGGCGCCTGTCGTCTAATTCCTCGACGAAGCACTAAACGGCGGCCAATGGTCGCCGTTTTGCTTTAAGATAACCGCCATTTTGCAGGGCTTGGCGGCGTTCGGCTCATTGGCCGAACCCAATTCCTACAGTTAGTCCGCGCCCACATTCATGATCTCCGGAGTTTTCCATGACGGCCCACGCCGACCTTTCGCCGACCCTCCAACTCGCCATCGATCTGATCCGCCGTCCGTCCGTGACGCCGGTCGACGCCGATTGCCAGAAGCAGATGATGCAGCGCCTGGGCGATGCCGGTTTCACCCTCGAGCCGATGCGCATCGAAGATGTGGATAACTTCTGGGCCACCCACGGCAACGACGACGGCCCGGTGCTGTGCTTCGCCGGCCACACCGACGTGGTGCCGACCGGTCCGGTAACGGCCTGGCAGATCGACCCGTTCAACGCGCTGATCGATGAACACGGCATGCTCTGCGGCCGTGGCGCAGCGGACATGAAAGGCAGCCTGGCGTCGATGACCGTGGCCGCCGAGCGTTTCGTCGCCGACTACCCGAACCACAAGGGCAAGGTCGCGTTCCTGATCACCAGCGACGAAGAAGGCCCGGCGCACCACGGCACCAAAGCGGTGGTTGAACGTCTGGTGGCGCGCAAGGAACGTCTGGACTGGTGCATCGTCGGAGAACCGTCGAGCACCACGCTGGTCGGTGACGTGGTGAAAAACGGTCGTCGCGGCTCGCTGGGCGCCAAGCTCACCGTGCGCGGCGTGCAGGGTCACGTGGCCTACCCGCATCTGGCGAAGAACCCGATCCACCTCGCGGCCCCGGCGCTGGCCGAGCTGGCCGCCGAGCACTGGGATCACGGCAACGATTTCTTCCCGCCGACCAGTTTCCAGATTTCCAACCTCAATTCCGGCACCGGCGCGACCAACGTGATCCCGGGTGATCTGGTGGCGGTGTTCAATTTCCGTTTCTCCACCGAATCCACCGTCGAAGGCCTGCAGAAACGCGTGGCCGACATCCTCGACAAGCACGGTCTGGACTGGCACATCGACTGGGCGCTGTCCGGTCTGCCGTTCCTCACCGAACCGGGCGCGCTGCTCGACGCGGTGTCGTCGAGCATCAAGGACATCACCGGCCGCGAGACCAAGGCGTCGACCAGTGGCGGTACTTCCGACGGTCGCTTCATCGCGACCATGGGCACCCAAGTGGTTGAGCTGGGCCCGGTCAACGCGACCATTCACCAGGTCAACGAACGCGTGCTGGCGACCGATCTCGATGTACTGACCGAGATCTACTACCAGACCCTGATCAAGTTGCTCGCCTGATGCTCGCGTGCCCGATCTGCAGTGAACCGCTGAACAGCGTGGACAACGGCGTGGTGTGCCCTGCCGGCCACCGCTTCGACCGCGCGCGCCAGGGTTACCTGAACCTGTTGCCGGTGCAGCACAAGAACAGCCGCGATCCTGGCGATAACCAGGCGATGGTCGAGGCTCGCCGTGACTTCTTGAATGCCGGGCACTACGCGCCGGTGGCCAAACGTCTGGCCGAGCTGGCGGCGGGTTATGCGCCGGCGCGCTGGGTCGATATCGGGTGCGGCGAGGGTTACTACACCGCACAGATCGCCGATGCCCTGCCGGACGCCGATGGCTACGCGCTGGACATCTCCCGCGAGGCGGTCAAACGCGCCTGCAAGCGCAACCCCTCGCTTACCTGGTTGATCGCCAGCATGGCCCGCGTGCCCCTGGCGTCGGGCAGTTGCCAGTTTCTTGCGAGTGTTTTCAGCCCGCTGGACTGGGAAGAAGCCAAGCGCCTACTGAGTGTCGGCGGCGGCCTGATGAAGGTCGGCCCGACCAGCGGCCACCTGATGGAACTGCGCGAACGGCTGTACGACGAAGTGCGCGAATACACCGACGACAAGCATCTGGCCCTGGTGCCCGAAGGCATGGCGCTGGCGCACAGTGAAACCCTGGAATTCAAACTGACGCTGGACAAACCCGAGGATCGCGCCAACCTGTTGGCGATGACGCCCCACGGCTGGCGCGCCAGTGCCGAACGCCGCGCCGCAGTGATCGAACAGGCCGAGCCGTTCGTGACCACCGTGTCGATGCGCTACGATTATTTCGTTCTTCAATAACTTTTGGTCTCGGGCAAGTGCCCGGGGCCGGCTAAATCCGCGAATGGATTTTTCAGACCCGCAGTGAGGACATCCATGCGCCAACCGGATATCGAGATTTACCTGAAAGACGCCGACGTCGACCACAAGGCCATTTCCGCCTGGCTCGGCGCCGCGCTGGGCCCGTGCAGCGACTGGGTTCAGAAAGGCCAGACCTACAAGTGCAAGGCCGGCAACATCCCAGTGACCTGGCTGCCAAAAGCCGTCGGCAAATGGAACAGCCTGTACCTGGAAAGCGATGCGACCCCATGGGACGACGACATCGCCTGCGCCCGCGCAGCCTTTGCCGCGCTGAACGTCGAAGTGCGTTGCGCGCCGGGAACGTGGATCGAGGAAGAAGGTGAAGAGACCGCCGATCGCTGGATCCGGATCAGCGAAGACGGTGAAGAAGAGATCACCTGGAAAACCGCATAACAACAGGCGACGCAGATCCAAATGTGGGAGCGGGCTTGCTCGCGAATGCGGTGTATCAGTCCATATCAATATTGACTGATACACCGCATTCGCGAGCAAGCCCGCTCCCACAGTGGTTTTGGGTGTTTTGGAGATTTGTATTACAGACCTACCACATCCTCAGCCTGCAACCCCTTCTCCCCCGTCACCAGCGCATATTCAACCTGCTGCCCTTCAGTCAGCGAGCGATGCCCTTCACCGCGAATCGCGCGGTAGTGCACGAACACGTCCACCCCGTCGTCGCGCTGAATGAAGCCGTAGCCCTTGGCGTCGTTGAACCACTTCACGTTGCCGGTTTCACGTGTTGCCATCTGTTCATACTCCTTTTTTATTATTGAACAGGCTTTTCGCAGGAAAGCCTTTGCGGAACGTCAGCCTGCGCCCGACGTCCATAAAGGGCCCCGGCGACAGATTGCCGAGTATATGACAGGCGCGAAAACTCTCAACAGGAGATTACTTCGCCGCTTTTTTGCCGATTTTCAGCGAATCCGGCACACTATCGACCGCCCGAGCAAATGCTCGGTTTTATTCACTCACGCAGAAGTCGTATGACCCGTTCCCCGTTCCACCGTCTTGTGTTTGGCACCTTGCGCCGACTGTTGTACCTCTGGGTTCGCTCGGAGACGATCAACCAGTCGTCGTTCACCCTCAACCTCGACCGCAGTCGTCCGGTGTTCTACGTCCTGCAAAACCCCTCGCTCACCGATCTGGCGGTGGTTGACACCGAGTGCACCAAGGCCGGGCTGCCGCGTCCGGTGCTGCCGGTGTCGGTGGGGTCGCTGATCGAACCGGCGGCGTTCTTCTACCTGACGCCGGACCCGGACTGGCTCGGCCGTCAGGACAAGCGCGGTGCGCCGCCGACCCTGACCCGACTGGTCAGCGCCCTCACCCAGAACGCCGCCGAAGACGCGCAGATCATTCCGGTCAGCGTGTTCTGGGGCCAGTCGCCGGACAGCGAAAACAGTCCGTGGAAGCTGCTGTTCGCCGACAGCTGGGCGGTCACCGGGCGCTTGCGTCGACTGCTGAGCATCATCGTCCTCGGGCGCAAAACCCGCGTGCAGTTCTCGGCGCCGATCCACCTGCGCGAACTGATCGAGCACAACAAGGGCCACGAGCGCACCGTGCGCATGGCCCAACGCATCCTGCGCGTGCACTTTCGCAACCTGAAGGCGGCGGTGATCGGCCCGGACATCTCGCACCGGCGCAATCTGGTCAAAGGCCTGCTCAACCAGCCACTGGTCAAGCAAGCGATCCTCGACGAAGCCGAACGCGAAAACATCTCTGCGGAAAAGGCCAAGGCCCAGGCCCTGCGCTACGGCAACGAGATCGCCTCGGACTACACCTACACCGCGATCCGTTTCCTCGAAGTGGTGCTGAGCTGGTTCTGGAACAAGATCTACGACGGGATCAAGGTCAACCACATCGAAGGCGTGCAAAAGGTCGCCCAGGGTCACGAAGTGATCTACGTGCCGTGCCACCGCAGCCACATCGACTACCTGCTGCTCTCGTATTTGCTGTTCCGTAACGGCCTGACCCCGCCGCACATTGCCGCCGGGATCAACCTGAATATGCCGGTGATCGGCAGCCTGCTGCGGCGCGGCGGCGCGTTTTTCATGCGCCGCACGTTCAAGGGCAATCCGCTGTACACCTCGGTGTTCAACGAATACCTGCACACTCTGTTCACCAAAGGCTTCCCGGTCGAGTACTTCGTCGAGGGCGGCCGCTCCCGTACCGGGCGCATGCTGCAACCGAAAACCGGCATGCTCGCGATCACCCTGCGCAGCTTCCTGCGTTCGTCGCGGATGCCGATCGTCTTCGTGCCGGTGTACATCGGTTACGAGCGCGTGCTGGAAGGTCGTACCTACCTTGGCGAACTGCGCGGGGCGAGCAAGAAAAAAGAGTCGATCTTCGACATCTTCAAAGTCATCGGCGCGCTCAAGCAGCGCTTCGGTCAGGTCGCAGTGAACTTCGGTGAGCCGATCAAACTCGCGGAGTTCCTCGACAGCGAACAACCGGACTGGCGCCAGCAGGAACTCGGCCCGCAGTACAAACCGGCGTGGCTCAACGAAACCACCAATCGCCTTGGCGAGAAAGTCGCGCAGCACCTGAACGAAGCGGCGGCGATCAACCCGGTCAATCTGGTGGCGCTGGCACTGCTGTCGACCACCCGCCTGGCACTGGACGACCGGGCCATGGCGCGGGTGCTGGATCTGTATCTGGCATTGCTGCGCAAAGTGCCGTATTCGCCGCACACCACCTTGCCGCAAGGCGACGGCCGTGCGCTGATCGAGCACGTGAAGGACATGGATCTGCTGTCCGAGCAGAACGATGCGCTGGGCAAGATTCTGTATCTGGACGAGCAGAACGCCGTCCTGATGACCTACTACCGCAACAACGTGCTGCACATCTTCGCCCTGCCGGCGCTGCTGGCGAGCTTCTTCCAGAGCACCTCGCGCATGAGCCGCGAACAGATCCTGCGCTACACCCGTGCGCTGTATCGGTACCTGCAGGCGGAGCTGTTCATTCGCTGGAGCCTGGACGAACTCGACGCCGTGGTCGATCAATGGCTGGAAGCGTTCGTCGAACAAGGCCTGCTGCGTTTCGAGAAGGACGTGTACCTGCGCCCCGCTCCGAGTTCGCGGCACTTTGTGCTGCTGACCCTGCTGTCGAAAAGCATCGCGCAGACCCTGCAGCGCTTCTACATGACGGTCTCGCTGCTGCTCAACGCCGGGCAGAACAGCATCAGCGCCGAAGAACTGGAAGACCTGTGCACGGTCATGGCCCAGCGCCTGTCGATCCTGCACGGCCTGAACGCCCCGGAGTTCTTCGACAAGAGCCTGTTCCGTCACTTCATCCAGACCCTGCTGGATCTCGACGTGCTGCACCGCGACGAGGCCGGCAAGCTGAGTTACCACGAACTGCTCGGCGAACTGGCCGAGGGCGCGGCCAAGCGCGTATTGCCGGCGGAGATTCGCTTGTCGATTCGTCAGGTGGCGTTGCATCGCAGTGAAGATGCTGCGGAAACCGCTGTAACGCCGCCAGTCTGAAATTTGCCGACAACTAACGGGCGTACCGTTCGGTTCCCCCGTTAGTTGATCCATGAATTAATAGGCTCTTTCAAACAATCACGATAAGGATATCGAGATGAGCCTGTTAAACGACCACACTTCGGCAGTCACTTTAAACTTCAGTTTACCAGCAGCCTTTCAAATCCCCCTCGATGGTGACAATGAAACCATTGTCACCATCGAGGGGGTTAATCCGAAGCTGTCGACGCCCATCAAGGAACAGCGCTTTGCAAGGCTGTTCGAAGGCGACTGGAAGTTCGAATTCCTCCATCCCTATACAGATATCGGCGTGAAGTACCGAATTACCGTCCGGATGTTCCACAAGCACCAACCCTTGCTGCTTGATCAGGAATACTTTGTCATCGTCAACAAGCTGCCTCATCGCCAGACCGTGCACCTGAGCCCGATCGGGCTGTTATATGTTGAAGTTCAAGAGCCGGAAAACTTCCCGACCGAAGAAGCAGTCACCATCAGCCTGCATGAGGCCGACAGTCCCGAAGTTGAACTGGTGCGAGTCAGCCACGACGAACAGACCGCCACTTCGTTCTATCTGAAATATGACCCGGCCAGTGTCACTCCCGGCAAGAGTTATGCACTCAGCGGCATCGAAAACCGCTACCACCAACGCATTCCGGTCAGTCCCGGGCGAATAGAACTTTCCCCGCCGCCACGCGAACAACGCTCGTGGTTGATTCAGGCCATGGCGCAGTGGTTGGAAAAACCCTTACGTTTGTTCACTGACGCTGACAGCAAAATCCGCTAGATTTCCTTCGGCGCCGGGATTCTTCCGGCGCACATGTCTCAGAGGTCCCGATGAAAAAACTCACCCTTCTCGCCGCTGCCACCCTGTTGAGCGCCTGCCAGTCGACCACCCCGGCCGGTAAAGTCGGCCTCGACGGCGAAGTGTTCTACCTGCAACGCATCGCCCTGCCACCGAGCGCGACCTTGAGCGTGAGCCTGCAAGACGTATCGCTGGCCGACGCCCCGGCGGTGGTCCTCGACGAACAGAAAGGCCCGGTCAAAGGCCAGGTGCCGCTGCCGTTTCATTTGAGCTACGATCCGGCGCAGGTCAAACCCGGCCACCGCTACTCGGTCAGCGCGCGCATCGAAGTCAACGGCGAGTTGATGTTCATCACCACCGAAAACCACGCCGTGCAACTGGACGGCAACGATCCGCAGCCGCTGAAAATCCGCGTCGACGCCATTCGCTAATTATCTATCAAGGAAGCTGCCATGTTCCGCCCTACCCTTCGCTTCGCCGGCCTGTGCGCGGGCTTGATGATCTGCGCCAACGCACTGGCGCTGTCGCTCAGCGACCTGTCACAACAAGACGCCAGCGGCGGCCTCAAGGACGCCCTGACCCAAGGCGCGCAACTGGCCGTCAAACAACTCGGCACCCCGGGCGGTTTCAGCAACAACCCGCAAGTGAAAATCGAACTGCCGGGCAAACTCGGTAAAGTCGCCGGCAAGATGAAAGCCTTCGGCATGGGCGCCCAGGTCGACGAACTCGAAACCGCGATGAACAAGGCGGCGGAAAACGCCGTGACCCAGGCTCAGCCGATCCTCGTCGACGCCGTGAAGAAGATGACCGTGGCCGACGCCAAAGGCATCCTCAGCGGCGGCACCGACTCGGCTACCCAATACCTGGACAAATCCAGCCGCGAACAGATCCGCGCCAAGTTCCTGCCAATCGTCAAACAAGCCACCGACAAAGTCGGCGTAGCACAAAAGTACAACGCCTTCGCCGGCCAGGCCGCGACCCTGGGCGTGGTGGATGCGAAGAGCGCCAACGTCGAAAACTACGTCACCGAACAAGCGCTGAACGGCCTGTTCGAAATGATCGGCAAACAGGAAGAAACCATTCGCAAGAATCCGGCTGCTGCGGCGACCGGTCTTGCGAAAAAGGTGTTCGGGACTTTGTAAGCGATCCCGATGCAAACAAAAGCCCGCTGAACCTGTGAAGGTCAGCGGGCTTTTTGTTGCCTGTCAGTCTTGCGGATCGACTTGATCAAGGACGCGGTTTACCGACAGCTCAGCGAGCGAAATCATCTGCTGGATGCCGAGAAGCTGACTGCACGTCGGGACGCTCAGGGTAAACGCCAACGCACTGGCCATGACATTGGCCGAGGCGAGTGTTTCACAGGCATGGGCCAGCAGGGTTTCGGAATCGACTTCGGGGAGGACGGTGAAGATTGTGCTGGGCTGACTGACGGGCTTGGGGTGTTTTTCAGCCTGGGGCAGCAGGTAGTGATCGAGCGCGCGCAGCGCTGCGTCGTGGAGCTTGAGCGAATCGAGGAAGGCGTAGGGGGAGACGGGGTCGGTTGGTCGTTCAAGGGTGGTTTCGGGTTCGGATTCGGGGGGATTGGGGGGTGTCGGAGATTGGTCGGCTCGCAGGCCGCCTTCGCGAGCAGGTTCGCTCCCACAGTGGGATGGGGTGCAGGCAGTTGGAGAGTGGTCGGCTCGCAGGCCGCCTTCGCGAGCAGGCTCGCTCCCACAGTGGGATGGGGTGCAGGCAGTTGGAGATTGGTCGGCTGTCAGGCCGCCTTCGCGAGCAGGCTCGCTCCCACAGTGGGATTGAGTGCAGGCAGTTGGAGAGTGGTCGGCTGTCTGGCCGCCTTCGCCAGCAAGCCCGCTCCCACAGTGGGATGGGGTGCAGGCAGTTGGAGAGTGGTCGGCTGTCTGGTCGCCTTCGCGAGCAAGCCCGCTCCCACAGTGGGATGGGGTGCAGGCAGTTGGAGAGTGGTCGGCTGTC
>NZ_NQYG01000128.1:0-1489 GCF_002878485.1 Pseudomonas sp. AD21 | reverse complement strand
GATAAGCCGGAATATCAATCGGACTCACCGCCGGCGACACCAGAGAAGGGGGTAGCAAATCAATCGTGTCTGCCCCGACGACTTGCGCGTTCGCCGGGATGGAGGTCGCCACCACTGTGCCGTCAGGTTGGCGCAGTTCATAGGTGACGGTCACGGCGCTGTCGGCAATCACGTTGTCGAAAGGCACATTGAGGATGCAGGGTTTCTTCTGCCCGAACTGATCGGTTTCGACTTTGCCACTGACAACCACCACCACGTCCGGCCGCCCGGTCACTCTTGCGGTGTAGACGGCCTCGATGTCATAGCCTGCTACAAAGCGCTTGTCTGTCGTGAGGATGACCACCAGCAGCGGATTACCGGCCAGTTTTTCCAGCTCGATGATGCTGTTGTCGTCACCGGGATAATCCTCCATCCGCTCCAGCAGGATCGGCATCGGCAGGCGCTTGCCATCCAGGTCTTCTTCCACGGTTGCTACGGGGGACCAGGGTGCATCCGGGTCCGGGCCATTGCCGATCTGGTCGGTGACCGTGAAGGAAAAGTGCAGCTTGCCGTCCAGTCGTTTCGCCTTGTCGAGAAAGGCGCGGTCGACGGTGAAACAAATGGTGATCGGCTCTTCGTTGCCGGGGTTTGGCGGTTGGGGCGCCAGATCCTTATCGACGTCGGCGTACATGATCTCGCCGTTGCATTTGAGGCTGATGCGGTCGTAAGCCCGGCAATAGGGATAGGCCACGCAGACCTGCGCGCTGACAAAGCTTGGGTCCAGCATATTCTTGAAAATATCAGGCAACAGAAGTTTGAGCTCGGAGTGGCCGCCAGGATTGGTCTGGCGGTCTTTCAGACCGGGGCGGACTCTGTTGTAAAGGACGCTCATCGTATCGGATTTACCGATGTTGCCACTGCCGCGGGTGACGTCGACGTACAGCAGGTTGACGCGGTCCGGGTGCAAACGCCCTTTGGGCAGACGCAGAGTGGTCGTCACATCGGGATTAACGATGGTCTGGCTGTCGAGCATCGTCAGGTCACCTTCAAACCATATGCGCATGAGATCGCCCGGTTCCATCATTCCGGACAGCGGCGGGGCGACCTCCACGTAAGCCCCCCCACCGTCGGTGACCAGGTCAACCGCAACCAGAGGAACGCCGACCATCGCGCCGACCACCGGGTAGGTTTGTCCAGTGATGCGTGGTGGATAGAACACGAGGACAGTGTTGTCGGACGACGATGACGCGGTCATGATCCAGGCTCCTGTGCCGTAGGATTTACAGGCACTATCAGAGCGCTTTTCGGGCGAGCGCGCACCTGTCAGATCTGACAGGTGCGCAAACGCTTAAGACGAATGGTCGATCTGAAAGCTGCCGAACTGCTGGGTGATCAGTCGTTGAAGGTGAATACGGTTTGATCGAGGTCTGAAACGACAAAACCCGCCGCCCCGGTTGATCGGGGTGGCGGTTTTTTTATGCCAGCAGAGTGTGTGTTGTCTGCGAGTCAG
>NZ_NQYG01000126.1:0-1944 GCF_002878485.1 Pseudomonas sp. AD21 | reverse complement strand
AATACCACCGTCACCGACACCGTCGACACCACCAACCTGTCGCTGACCGCGACCGGTACCGTGGCTGAAGGCGGGTCGATCGTTTACACCGCGACCTTGACCAACGCCGCCGGCTCGCCAGTGACCGTGACCCTGAGCAACGGCGCTGTCATCACTATCGAAGCTGGTAAAACCACTGGCACCGTGACTGTTCCAGCGCCAGCCGATGACGTCTACAAAGACGCGGGCAAAGTCGAAGCGACCATTTCGACTGCCACCGGTGGCAACTTCGAGAACCTGGTAACCAACACCACGCCAGCCGTGACTAACGTCACCGATACCATCGACACCACCACGGTCAAACTGACCGCGACCGAGTCTGCTGCGGAAGGTGGCACCGTCACCTACACCGCTACCGTCGGTGCGCCGGTAACCGGTTCGCCGGTTGTGGTGACTCTGTCCAACGGCCAGAACATCACCATCGATGTGGGTAAAACCACCGGCACCGTGACCACCACTGCGCCGAACGATGCGCTGACCGGCCATGCGCCGCTGACCAACGCCATCAGCGACGTGAGCGGCGGCAACTACGAAAACCTCGTGGCTGACAAAACCCCGGTCAATACCACTGTCACCGACACCGTCGACACCACGAATCTGTCGCTCAGCGCGACCGGCACCGTGGCCGAAGGTGGCTCGATTGTTTACACCGCAACGCTGACCAACGCCGCTGGCTCGCCAGTCACCGTGACGTTGAGCAACGGCGCCGTGATCACCATCGACGCCGGCAAAACCACTGGCACCGTGACGGTTCCAGCGCCAGCCGATGACGTCTACAAGGACGCCGGCACCGTTCAGGCCACAATCAAAAATGCCAGCGGTGGCAGCTTCGAAAACCTGGTGCCAAGCACCACGCCAGCCGTGACCAGTGTCACCGATACCATCGACACCACAGGCGTGAAACTCACCGCCACTGACACCGTGGCCGAGGGTGGCACTGTCACCTACACCGCCACAGTCGGTGCGCCTGTGACCGGTTCGCCGGTGACCGTGAGCCTGTCCAACGGCCAGACCATCACCATCGACATCGGTAAAACCACCGGCACCGTGACCACCACCGTACCAAACGATGCGCTGACCGGTCATGCGCCGTTGACCAACGCGATCACCAACGTCAGCGGTGGCAACTACGAAAACCTCGTGGCCGACAAGACCCCGGTCAACACCACGGTCACCGACACCGTCGACACCACCAACCTGTCGCTGAGCGCCACCAACACGGTCGCCGAGGGCGGCTCGATCATCTACACCGCAACGCTGACCAACGCCGCTGGCTCGCCAGTCACCGTGACTCTGTCCAACGGCGCCGTGATCACCATCGACGCCGGTAAGACCACTGGCACCGTGACCGTTCCGGCTCCGGCGGACGACGTTTACAAAGACGCGGGCAAAGTCGAAGCGACCATTTCCACCGCTACCGGTGGCAACTTCGAGAACCTGGTGCCGAGCACCGTGCCGGCAGTGACCGACGTCACCGACACCATCGACACCTCTACCGTCAAACTGACCGCCGATACCTCGGTGGCCGAAGGCGGCACTGTGACCTACACCGCCACTGTTGGCGCACCAGTCACTGGCTCACCGGTGACCGTCACTCTGTCCAACGGCCAGAACATCACCATCGAAGTGGGTAAAACCACTGGCACCGTCACCACCACCGCGCCAAACGATGCGCTGACCGGCCATGCGCCGCTGACCAACGCGATCACCGGTGTAACCGGCGGAAACTACGAGAATCTGGTCGCTGACAAGACGCCGGTTTCTACCAATGTCACTGACACTGTCGACACCACTAACCTGTCGCTGACTGCCACTGGCACCGTCGCTGAAGGTGGTTCGATCGTCTACACCGCGACCCTGACCAACGCCGCTGGCTCGCCAGTCACCGTGACGTTGAGCAACGGC
>NZ_NQYG01000125.1:0-2122 GCF_002878485.1 Pseudomonas sp. AD21 | reverse complement strand
CGGCGTCGCAGCGTCGGGCGTTGTTGGGGATTGCGCAGTTGATCATGCTGGGGGAGTTGGCGGTGAATCGGGCGTTGGATAATTTGCAATTGTCGGAGTGATGCGGGTGTCGGGATCACCTGGTGATTGATCGGGTGTTCATTCTGGCGCCTTCGCGAGCAGGCTCGCTCCCACAGGGTTTTAGGCTGGTCACAGATAGTGTGTGCGAGGCTGAAACCTGTGGGGGCTGGTTATTGAGGCATTTCAGGACATTCATCGGTCCATCGCGTCACCGTCATGTCCTTGAACTGTTCACCGATGGTATCGACGCGCAGGCAGGTGCCTTTCTTTGAGTAGTACAAGATGCAGCGCGAGCTATCGAAAGAACAGGTATCCAGTTCGATGAACTTGCGTGCAGCCAACTCACGCTCCACGCCGCTGTATTCATAACCGTCGGTGGTATGCATCGGCGTTGGCTTCCAGCCTTGTTTTATTAGCTTGGACTTGGCCGCCACCAAACGCTCACCGACGACGATGCCTGCTGGCCCGCGCTTGTCGTTTGGCGCCTGTGAGCCATCGGCAAACGCTGTGCTGATACCCGTGCAATAAAGTGCGACAAATATGAGGTGCAAAGCCTTCATTTGACGGTTCCTCCAGCCGATTTGTAGTACGACAAAAAATCCGGATATTCGGCGTAAGGTTGCGGTGGATAGTGATTTTTCTTGCCGGGCCCCTCGGGAAGTGCCGCCCACCGTGTTGCGGCTTTCGGCATCGCGCCCGGGATGTCACCTGCCTTGATCTTGTCGATCACACCGAGGGTGCGCAGAATGTCGACCGCCATAAGGTCTTGGGTATGAGGCGTAAAGTCGGTCAGCCCCATCTTGCCGCCATACTCGCGCCAAGTGGCAATGGTTATTTGATACAAGCCCGATGCCGTAGTTGATCCGCCGAAACCGGCGCCTGGATGGGTGGACTCATCTGTGAACGTCCATTTCCCGGTTTGAAAACCCTTTGCCCAGCCATATCCATATTTCGCGTGGTAGTCACCGCCTTCGGCTTTGGCAATGGCAGCCAAATATGCCTTCACGTTCGGATCCTTCAAATACTCCTCATTCTCCGCCCGTCTTATCTGTTTTTTAGCGTCCAGCGCTACAGTTTTAGGGGAGGTGTCTTTGACGGCCGTCACTTCTCTCGTGGCGACGGGAGACATTTTCCTGCCACTCTTGCTAACCACTTCAGCCATGCCTTAATCCTCAAGAAACAGCTTGATGGTTTCAGGCAGGTGCGAACTCACTACATGCGTGTAACCCATCGGATCACTTACGCCATGTTCCATGCTGCCGTCAGCGCGTTGAATGGCGTATTCAAAATGGGCTAGCGGTTTGCCCGACTCTTGGTCAACCAATCTGAACTTGTCAGTAAAGTGCACTGGCATCGGCAGCAGACCGCTGAAGGGTGCTGATACGACGGTGTCGCCAATAATGACCGTTCCGGATCCGCCGATAACCACGTTGCCGTGGCCACCGGTACTGTCTTTAGTCGCAGCATTCAGCCCATTGATGAAAACCGTAGCGCTGACGGCGCCCATAATTGGGCTACCGCAGGCGGATTTGTCGGTCATTCGAGCGGCGGCAAGGCCGTCGAAATTCACATTGGGTGAGCCGCTGACAATAGGGTTTGTGCCATGCCCCGGGAGCGGGCAATTGGTTGGATCTGTCACTCGCGCAGCAGGTTTGCCACTCATGAAATGTTCCTTTTCAAAGTTTCAGTTTTCCTTGACCGGAATGGAGTCGATATGGGGCGAGGGGTATCGGCCGCCAAAATAATGCGGGGGTGTCCAGCGTGTACGCGCGAAGAAAAGGGCATGTCCTTGGAGGGGCGCATAAAGTTTTACTGTCCATGTAAATGTGCTGCGCGCAGCATGCCCGAGGCAGGCGGCGCGCTCAATATTTACTTACAAATTATTGGTTGACTGCTGGATGTGGCCGCGAGGCAGGGCGAGCAGTGGGAATTCTTGGCAACAGGTGATGGGAGCGATTTTAGACGGCAGGACGCGATGAGGCGCGATAAACACCAACGTTTAAAAAGACATCTCCAGACACTCTCTCAGGCTACATATCCTTGCGCCTTTGCCTACAGCTAC
>NZ_NQYG01000124.1:0-2283 GCF_002878485.1 Pseudomonas sp. AD21 | reverse complement strand
CCCTTCAAGTCCTACCATACAAGCGAGCCTGCTCGCGAAGAGACCGGCACCTCCGACATAGAAGTTGGCTGACAGACCGCTTTCGCGAGCAGGCTCGCTCCCACAGGGGTTATGTGCAGGCCGCGCGGATGGTGAACAGCAGGAGGAAATGCAGGGGATAGAGCGCGTAGGCCCAGCGGCGCATGGGCAGCGGATGGATAGAACGGGAATGTCGCAACAAGAACAACCCAAGCATTGGCGCAATCAAGCATGCCGCGATGCCGAACACCGCCACGTAGTTGCCGAACTCCGCCGCCTCATACAACACCTGCCACTGATTGCCCGCCAGACACACCAGCCCCGGCAGCAGGCTGAAATACCAGGGGCGACGAATCACCCACAGCAGCGCCAGCGGCAGCAACACGCCAAACAAGCCGAACATCAGCCATTGCGAAAACAGCGTCGCCAACAGCAAGGCTCCGACGCCCAGCAGCCGCGACAGCAGCGTCCGATCCTGCCAACCCCGCGCCACCAGCAGTCCCAGCGCCAGGGTAGGCATCACGTTCAAGGTGTCGGGATCCGGAATGTACAAGCGGTAGGGAATCTCGCTGACCGCGCTGAACAGCAGTAACCAGCCCAGATAGCGCCATTCGGTCTTCTGCGCACCGGCACGAGAGAGATTCGCCGCCATCGCCAGACAAAACCACGGGAAGGCCATCCGCCCCGGAACATACAGCCAATCGGCGCTGATCCCGACATATCGCAGGTGATCGAGCAGCATGCTCAGCAGCGCCAGCCACTTGAGCAAATCCAGCGCGCCGTCGCGTTTAGTCACGTGCATAATCGGGCCACAAACTGGTAATTTTCTGACAGCGACATCTCGTGTGCTCCCCGGAAGATCTTCGGTAAAGTGCGCATCATCATTGACCACGAGCCTTCACAAGAGTCTCGACCACGGAAGCCGGCCATGACCGACAAGAGCCAACAATTCGCCAGCGACAACTACTCCGGTATCTGCCCTGAAGCCTGGGCTGCGATGGAACAGGCCAACCACGGCCACCAGCGCGCTTATGGCGACGATGAATGGACCGCACGCGCGGCCGACCATTTCCGCAAACTGTTCGAAACCGACTGCGAAGTGTTCTTCGCCTTCAACGGCACCGCCGCCAACTCCCTGGCGCTGTCGTCGCTGTGCCAGAGTTACCACAGCGTGATCTGCTCGGAAACCGCCCACGTCGAAACCGACGAATGCGGCGCTCCGGAATTCTTCTCCAACGGTTCGAAACTGCTGATCGCCGGCACTGAAAACGGCAAGATCACCCCGCAGTCGATCCACGAAGTCGCCCTCAAGCGTCAGGACATTCACTACCCGAAACCGCGCGTTGTAACGCTGACTCAAGCCACCGAAGTCGGCAGCGTCTACACCCCGGAAGAAGTCCGCGCCATCAGCGCCACCTGCAAGGAACTGGGCCTGCACCTGCACATGGACGGCGCGCGTTTCTCCAACGCCTGCGCCTTCCTCGGCTGCTCGCCGGCAGATCTGACCTGGAAGGCCGGTGTTGACGTGCTGTGTTTCGGCGGCACGAAAAACGGTATGGCCGTGGGTGAAGCGATCCTGTTCTTCAACCACAAACTGGCGGAAGACTTCGATTACCGCTGCAAACAGGCCGGGCAACTGGCGTCGAAAATGCGCTTCCTCTCGGCACCGTGGGTCGGCATCCTCGAAAACGATGCCTGGCTTAAATACGCCCGTCACGCCAACCACTGCGCGCAACTGCTGGCCGAGCTGGTCAGCGACATTCCGGGCGTGGAGCTGATGTTCCCGGTGCAGGCCAACGGCGTGTTCCTGCAACTGTCGGAGCCGGCGATCGCCGCGCTGACCGCGAAGAACTGGCGCTTCTACACCTTCATCGGCAAGGGCGGCGCGCGCTTCATGTGCTCCTGGGACACCGAAGAAGAACGCGTCCGCGAACTGGCCCGCGATATCCGCGAAGTCATGTCCGCCTGACCTCCCGCCACCGCACTGATCATTCCCACGCTCCGCGTGGGAATGCCTCCCGGGACGCTCCGCGTTCCAGCCCCAGATGCTAAACACCGCTATGACGCAGAGCGTCAGTGGTTGCATTCCCACGCAGAGCGTGGGAACGATTTTCGGCCGGGAATGACTTTTCCCACCGTAAGACCAGACTTCTCTTCTAGCGCGTTCTCTTCCCCCGCCTCACCCTGATCGTTCCCACGCTCCGCGTGGTAACGTATCCCGGGACGCTCCGCGTTCCAACCCCAGGTGCTAAACACCGCTATGAC
>NZ_NQYG01000123.1:0-2316 GCF_002878485.1 Pseudomonas sp. AD21 | reverse complement strand
GCAACCCCGCTCCCACAGGGGATCTGCGCTTAACTGATCGGCATTAGCCAGTTTCGGCGGGGTTTTTATTGCCTGGCGCGACGGACGTCAGTAGCCGACGAAGTAGTACGCCTGCCGCCCGACCATCATGGTCTTGAGCACTTTGAGCGGCGCAACCGGTTCGCTGTCTGCCGAGATCACCGCGACGTTGGAGGGCGAGGCGCTGAGGAAGTCGTGCAGTTGCGCGTCGGTATCCAGCCCCTTGAGCACACGTTGGGTGTAGAACACGCTGGCGCCACCGACCCGTTCATTGGCCTGGAACAGCGCGACCTGCTGGCCGTTGGCTTGCAGGGTCTGAATGTGTTCGGTCAGCGGCAGGAACGACAGCTCTTTGTCGGCATTGGGCAAGGCCCACTGCGCGGCGCCCAGGTAGCTGGCGATCACTACCGTGAGCAAACCAGCGGCAATCGCCTGACGATGGCGGGCGACTTTTCCGATCAAACGGTTGGCGGTTTCATGCGCCTGCAAGCGATCGAACAACACCCGCGCATATTCGGCGGCGATCACCGCAGCGGCTGGGGTCATCGACATCAGGTACACCGTGCGCTTGCTGGAGGCCAGGGTCAGCATGATGAACTGCGCCACGATCCACAGGCTGAAAAACAGCAGGTAACGGTTAGCCTTCAATTCCTTACGGAAATGCCACAGCCCCAGATACACCAGGATGTTCCACGGCAGAAACGCTTCCGGCAGTTTGGCCAGGTAGTAATAGAACGGCTCGTAGTGCCCAGCCTCGACGAACGAGCCGCTGAAGCGACCGACGCTGTTGGTCAGCAGCACTTCCGCGACGGCGTGCGAGCCACCGCGCTGATAGAGCACGGCGAGCCAGATCAACAACGGAATCAGGCCCACGGCCGTGAGCAGGCCGGGACGCAGCCAGGCGCCGATCTTCAAGCGTTTGTCGATCAGGTTGTCCGCCAGCAGGTAGGCGAAAATCACCACCCCGGGCATCGCCAGTCCGAGCACGCCCTTGCTCAACGTGGCGATGGCGATCCCGGCGATAAACAGCAGCGAGTTGCCCGCGTTCGGTGCGCGTTGCGCCTGAAAGAACGCCAGCAGCGCCGTGGTCACGCCGAGTGCCAGCAGCGCATCCTCGCCGACCCCGCGCACGTTGCTCCAGTAGCTGGCCATGGTCGCCAGCAGAATCCCCGCTGTCCATGCCAGCGCTTTCGGGCGCCCGAAGCGGCGCAGCATGCCGTACAGCAGCATCACGCTGAGCAGCCCGGCTACCGCCGACGCCAGCCGCACCGCCCACGGCGAAACACCGAATACGCGCATGGCGCCGGCGTCCAGCCACAGGCTCAGCGGCGGTTTTTCCAGAAACGGCTCGCCGAACAGGCGCGGCGTCACCCAGTCATCGTCCAGGTGCATTTCCATCGCGATCCCGGCGACCCGGGCCTCGGTGGAGCCTTGCAACTGGTGGTTGCCCAGGGCGAAAAAGAACAGCAGGGCGGCAAGTAGAAACAGCGAAGTGGCGGCACGCGGCATGGGTTTCAGGCAACCGGAAAGGGCAGGAGCCTTGAGCATACTTCGCCAATGCTTAACAAATTGTGAAACTCACGCCAATTGGCGCGACCAACGCTTCTCCGGTGTTTCGAACAACGAATTGACCAGCGCCGTCAGCACATGATCCTGCCAGCGGCCGGCGATGTTCAGGTAGGCCTTGGCATAGCCTTCGCGTTCGAAACCCAGGCGCTCCAGCAAGCGTGCGCTGCGCTCGTTGCCGGGCATGTAGTTGGCCATGATCCGGTGCAGGTTCTGCGTATCGAACATGTAACCGATGCCGGCCTCAAGGCCTTCCTGCATCAAGCCCTGGCCCTGATGCGCGTGGTCAATGTGATAACCCAGATAACAGGCCTGAAACGCGCCGCGAATGATCCCGCTGAAATTGCACGCGCCGATCATCTGTTGGCCGTCCGGCGTCAGCAGGGCGAAATGCATGGCCAGCCCGGCCTCGTAGGCGCTGGCCTGAATCTCGAGGCGTCGGCGAATCTGTTCGGTGGAAAAGTATTCGGAGGTGCGGATCGGCGACCAGGGCGCGAGGTGGCGTTGGTTGCGGCGGTAGAAATCACTTTCCAGTTCGGCCTGATCCGGGGCCAGGATGGCGAGCGTCAGGCGTTGGCAGGGCAGGCTCAGCAGTGACATCGGGCGCTCCGGTTGGCAAGGTCGAGGGACAGGATTGCCCAGAGGGTGGAAAAAAACAAACCGCACTGGCTAATGCCGATCAATTAAGCGCTGATCCCCTGTGGGAGCGGGCTTGCTCGCGAAAGCGGTGGG
>NZ_NQYG01000122.1:0-2763 GCF_002878485.1 Pseudomonas sp. AD21 | reverse complement strand
ACCTTGCCAAGGTCGGGGTCGCGAGTTCGAGTCTCGTTTCCCGCTCCAAGTTTGTACGCGGTTGTTGTTGTGCTACTAGACAGCGATCGTTTGAGGCCGAGTAGCAAAATGGTTATGCAGTGGATTGCAAATCCACCTACGCCGGTTCGATTCCGACCTCGGCCTCCACTCTTAAAAACCCCGTAGATCAATGATCTACGGGGTTTTTTATTGTCTGCGAAAAAGTGGGGTGTTCCGCAGTTCTTGAGGGGGTTCCGCAACTTATCGCGCTGGCTACGTGGTTTTATTGGGGCTTTTGGTTTTTTTCGTGGTGCTGCTGAGTTGACGCCAGGTGGCTGTCAAAAAACGATTTCAGAATGAAATACGTTGTTGCTACAGGTGAGCCCTTGAACCTGACGTTATCTAACAATTTCAATTAAAGGGTTGCGCAACTACGTCGCTGGCCTAATCTAATTTGCGCGTTCGGGTTCATAGTGATGCAGCTGAGCGATAGCCCGGAAGAGGAAGGAAATTTTAATTTTTCAAGGAGCGTGCAAGTGACCACCACTGATAATACGAAAAAGGTCGACCTAGTCTTTTTAATCGACTCTAGTAACTCAATGAAGGATGAAGCATCCGCGCTCAGTGCAAGGCTCAATGCGGCAATCGAGGAGGCGAGTAAAGCCTGTCCTTCGGATTTACGTGTTGAGTTTCTTGGTATTGAGGGTACTTTTGGCAATTCAAAATTTGATAAGAGCGCACGTAGCTATCTTACCGGGACGCTTGGGGTCGAGGACGGTAAGATCAAAGGCCGAAAAGCCAGTGCCGTCGGTAATCCAGCACAGGAGGATGTAGCGCCGGCTGCCGAAGACATCATCAAATATTTTGACTGGCGCAAAGGAGCGGAAAGAAACCTCTTCGTATTGGGAGATGAAAGCCTGTACGGCGGAGAGATGGTACTGAATGCAGAGCGCATTAAAGCCTGTGATGATGCCATCGACACCGCACTGGCCCATACTGTTAAGGTTCACTCTTATCTGGGAACTCCGCACCATACTCTGCCTTACCCTACACCTGCTGATGAAGAGGCCATGGTTAAGGAGTACAAACGTCTTGCATTACGCACCGGCGGTGAACATTATATTTACACCAAAGGCATTGCTGATTTCTCCCAAGTACTGAAAAACGCTATCTGCGCCAGCAAGGTACCCCATCAGGAAAGTGTCGAAGAGAAGAAAGAAGAGGCCGATAAGTTGGAGGGTAAAGATCCTGTCGATAAGTCAGATAATACTGCTTCAGGAAATAGTAATCTCTGCGAGCAACTCCCCGAGATTGTCAAAGCGGTTAATACGTTGGCCGACGTACTGAAAGGTCTGGTTGAGTCCTGCGCCCCGAGCAGCAATAGAGAAAAACACGCTTGTCATTGTCATGAACATGATGCGAAAAAAGACACTGGGAATAACAGTGCTGAGCAATCTGGGAATAGTAACTCCGGGGTGGAAGAGCAGCCCCAGGTATCCGAATTCGTCGATAAAACGATGTTTACTGATGGCGACTGGAACCAATGGGAAGCCGGGCCCGTCGGGCATGACTGTCAACTTGTCGATTACGCGAAGCAAAAAACTAAAGGTCTTTATTTTAAAACAGCTGCGAACAAAGCGCATGCCGGCACTATCCTGAAGAAAACTCTGGTGGGATTGGAACCAGGGCAAGAGTATTCGTTTCTGATCCGCGCCAAGCGGGTGATCGGGAAGTTTAGTACACCGAAGCTCTCATTGAGCGTTGACGGTAAAGACATCAGTGGTGTGGTAGAGCTGATAACTACAGATGAATGGGTGACAATAAAAGGGAACTTCACCGCGGGAGCGGGGCCGACAAATCTGGAGGTGATCAGTCATGAAAATGACAGCAATGGCAATGATTACCATGTGGGACGTCTGGTGATTGCCAATCCCGGAAACCCGGCTTTAGACATTTGAATATGGGGCCACAGATCTGTGGCCTCTTCTCTCTTGCCTCCCACCCTGATCGCCAGTAAATCGCACGTACTGTGTAGTGCTCTAATGAAACCGGACACCCATTTAGGCGAGAATGCTCGCCAGATAGTGGTGTCTGATGACCAAGCAACGTCGTTCCTTTTCCGCTGAATTCAAACGCGAGGCCGCAGGCCTCGTGCTTGATCAGGGCTATAGCCACATCGAAGCCTGCCGTTCGCTCGGGGTTGTCGAGTCCGCGTTGCGCCGCTGGGTCATCAGGAAACAGGGTTGAAAATGAGGTTCAAGCTACCAGGTAGATAGCTATCAACCGAGCCAGGAGTTTACCTGTCTCGCGATTGGTGGGGCGTGAAAAGAGTTCCGCAACGATATTTGCCCCCTTGATGGGACGTACCCTAGAGGGCTTCAGAAATCAGTAGCTTGCGGAACAAAATGCGTGCTAACCTATTGATCTACTTGGCTTTGTAGCGTGGATTGAAAATCCACCTGCGCCGGTTCGATTCCGACCTCGGCCTCCACTATAAACAAGCTCCGTAGATCCATGATTTACGGAGCTTTTTTATTTCCAGTGTGCTGCAAGATTTAGTCTTGAAATCAGCCACTGTGAACTTGCTTCACCGGGAAGTGATGTATATATTTCCCGCTCTGCTTCACATGGCCCAACACTGTCAGGTTTGCTGATCGACTGATATGAGGGCTGCACCGCGCTACCGCCCGAATGGCGAAACTGGTAGACGCATGGGACTTAAAATCCCCCGCTCGTAAGGGCGTGCCGGTTCGATTCCGGCTT
>NZ_NQYG01000121.1:0-2933 GCF_002878485.1 Pseudomonas sp. AD21 | reverse complement strand
GATTCGGGGCTGGCCGAGATCAAGGGTGGGAGTGGGCTTGCTCACGAAGGGGTTGGCACATTCAGCATCCATGTCGCCTGACATGACGCCTTCGCGAGCAGGCTCGCTCCCACAGTAGATTGGTGGTGGATGAAGGGTTCGGGGCTGGCCGAGATCGAAAGTGGGAGTGGGCTTGCTCACGAAGAGGCCGGAACATCCAGCATCCATGTCGACTGACCTGACGCCTTCGTCGGAACGCCGCCCGGAGCAAACCCGCTCCCACAGTGGATCTGCGTTACAGCGCTCAGTGGTGTTCCACTCCGGCGCGTTTCAACAGCTTCTTGCAGCGCTCGGACAGATGAAACACCTGCAACTCCTTGCCTGCCTTGGCGTAACGCTCGCGCAAGGTCTTCAGCGCGGCAATCGCGGAATAATCGACAAAGCTCAGATGCCGGCAATCCAGCGTGACTTTCGCCGGGTCATTGGCCGGGTCGAACTGGTTGAGGAACGGCGTCGTCGAGGCAAAAAACAGTGTGCCGTGCAGGCGATAGAGTTTGCTGCCGTCGGCTTCCAGATGTTCATCGGCGTACAACTCACGGGCCTGCTGCCAGGCAAAATTCAGGGCGGCAATGATGATCCCGCACAGCACAGCGGTGGCCAGATCGGTGAACACGGTAATGGTGGTCACCGCGATGATCACCAGCACATCGTTGAGCGGCACTTTGTTCAACACCCGCAACGAGGCCCAGGCGAAGGTCTGCTGCGAGACCACGAACATCACACCCACCAGCGCCGCCAGCGGAATGCGCTCGATCAGCGGCGACAGGAACAGGATGAACAACAGAATCAGCCCCCCCGCCACCACCCCGGACAAGCGTCCGCGTCCGCCGGAGCTGAGGTTGATCACGGTCTGGCCGATCATCGCGCAACCGCCCATGCCACCGAACGCACCGGAGACCATGTTCGCCGCACCCAGCGCCACGCACTCGCGATCCGGATAGCCACGGGTTTCGGTGATTTCGTCGGTGAGGTTGAGGGTCAGCAGGGTTTCCAGCAGGCCGACCAGCGCCATCAGAATCGCGTAGGGGGCGATGATGCGCAGGGTCTCCAGGTTCCACGGGATGTCCGGCAGCGCGAAGCTCGGCAGACCACCGGCGATGTGCGCCATGTCGCCGAGGGTGCGGGTCGGCAGGCCGAACAGGTAGACCAGCAGCCCCACGCCAAGGATCGCCACCAGTGCCGGCGGCACCGCGCGGGTCAGGCGCGGCAGGAGGTAGACGATGGCCATGGTCAGCACCACCAGCCCGGTCATCAGGTACAACGGCGTGCCGCTGAGCCAGTGTTCGCCGCTCTTGAAATGCTCCAGTTGCGCCAGCGCAATGATGATCGCCAGGCCGTTGACGAAGCCGAGCATCACCGGGTGCGGCACCATGCGCACCAGTTTGCCCAGACGCAACAAGCCGAACGCCATCATGATCAAGCCACCCAGCAACACCGTCGCCAGCAGGTATTGCACGCCGTGCTGCACCACCAGCGCGACAATCACCACCGCCATTGAACCCGCCGCCCCGGAGACCATCCCCGGCCGGCCGCCGAACAACGCGGTCAAGGTGCAGATGATGAAGGCACCGTACAGGCCCATCAGCGGATTGAGGTGGGCCACCAGCGCAAACGCAATGCATTCGGGCAACAAGGCAAACGAGGTGGTGAGTCCGGCCAGGACATCGGCGCGCAGACGTATCGGTTTCATGGCTTACCTGACTGACGGCCGACGAGCGCGGCCGCTGATATTCGTAAAAAAGTGGGGTGCGGATGGTACGGAATAGTTCGGAATCGGGCCAGCAATCGCTGACACCCATCGACGCGCGATTTATGCTGACGCGCTTCTGCCGCCACCGAGTACAACCATGACTGCATTGCTGACCGCCCGCGACGTTTGCCAACGCCTGCGCGAGGCCGCGCTGGGTGTGCGGCTATTCAACCTGTGCCCGTCGCCCGGCGACGCCGGCCTGATGGCCGTGGATATTGACGGCTGGCGCCTGTTGCTGGAGGTCGAGGGTGGGCGATTACATCATTGTGAACACTGCCACAGCCCGGAGGATGGCGATTGGTATTTCAACGCCCGCTATGGCACCGACCCGGTCAATCTGTTGAGTACCTGGGAACTGGCGCAGATCGAGAAATGGCTGGTC
Organism: Pseudomonas sp. AD21; assembly: GCF_002878485.1. Classification (NCBI taxonomy): domain Bacteria; kingdom Pseudomonadati; phylum Pseudomonadota; class Gammaproteobacteria; order Pseudomonadales; family Pseudomonadaceae; genus Pseudomonas; species Pseudomonas sp. AD21. The sequence goes on along the minus strand of NZ_NQYG01000121.1, from coordinate 762 downwards.
GAACAACAAACACAAGGACGGCTCGCGGAAGGCTGATTACAGCTTGGGCGAAGACGGTTGCTCAATGATGGCACTCTGCCCATAATTCGCCCCCCCTTATCCTCACGCAAGGAAACGCCGTGCAAAAGTCTCTGTTGTTGATCCCGATGCTGGCCGTGCTGCTGCAAGGCTGCGGCATGACCATGACCCGCTACGAGCCGAGCTACGAAAACGTCCAGAAGCTCAAGCAGACCCCGCCCCTGCACGCGATCAGCAATCCGCAAGTGAGTGCCGAGTCCGGCGAAGGCTCGCTGGTGGTACGGGCCAACCCGGTGCGCTCGCCATCCGGCAGCATCCCGGCGCACATTCAGGACGCGATCACTGAAGAGCTGCGCAAGGCCGGCCTGCTTGATCCGCAAGCCCAGCGTCAGTTGAAAGTGCTGGTAGTGAAGAACGAACTGTCGGCCGGCATGGGCACAGGCGACGGTCAGATCGCGGCACGCTTCACGCTGCTCAATGGCCAGGACGTGGTCTACGACGCGACCAAGAATGTCAGCAGCCAGTGGAGCAGCAGCTTCTTCGGTTTCATTGCGATTCCGAATGCGGTGAACGCTTACAACCCGATGCTGCGCGATTTGCTGAAAGAACTGTACAGCGATCCGCAGTTCATCCAGGCCCTGAAGTAAGGGCAAAAAAAGAGCCGCGATTGCGGCTAATGCCGATCAGTTAAGCGAACTCAATGCTCAAAGCATCGAAGATCAATAGTGGGAGCGGGCTTGCTTC